>CAZNWW010000029.1:11501-14889 GCA_964576155.1 uncultured Myxococcales bacterium
GAAGAAGCGCACTCCGCATCCCCTCTTTGACGCGCCTGAGGCCATGATCGAGGCCATGGCCGCGCTGCGGTGGGCCGGCGCCCGTCGTCGCCTGGCCGCAACGCCTCTGGCCGACGGCAGGGACGGGCCTGCGCCGGTCCTGGGCGCCGTCGCTCCGGGCTATCTTGATGCCGCCGTCGCCTGGCCCCTCCTGGAGAGCTGGGGCTTCCCTGTGGCGTCATGGCGCATCGCGGAGCGGCGGGAGGATGTCGCGGCCGCGGCAGCGGCCGTGGGCTATCCCGTCGTGTTGAAGATCGACTCTCCGGACATCGTACACAAGAGCGACGTGAGGGGCGTTGAAGTTGGTCTCACCGATGAAGCCGAGGCCCTGGCCGCCTACGATCGGATCCTCGCTTCGGTGACCGCCGCGGCGCCCGACGCCCGGATCAACGGCGTCCTGGTTCAGGCCCTGGTTCCGGCCGGGCGGGAGATCTTCCTCGGGGGACAGCGGGATCCCTCCTTCGGGCCCATGGTCATGGCCGGGGCCGGAGGGGTGCACGTGGAGACCCTCATGGATGTATCTCTACGCTTGGCGCCTCTCTCTGAGCGGGACGTAGTGGATATGATCGCGGAGGTGTCCTGGTTCCGTACCCTGGCCCCGGCGAGAGGCCAGCCGGGCGCAGATCGGACCCTCCTGGAGGATCGGATCCTGGCGCTGTCCGCCATGCTCTGCGCTGAGGACCGGATCGAGGAGATCGATCTGAACCCCTTCCTCCTCGGGGATGAAGGGGAAGGCGGGACGATCGTCGACGTGCGGATCAGGGTGAAATAACCCACACCGATCCGAGCCGGGGACCAAGCCCGAAGGGCGCAGGAGGCGACCCGGAACTCCCAGTTAGACTTTAAAGATGCAGATGCGCCGATCCCGGCCCATGCCCTCGGAGCGGCTGTCGATGCCATCGTGGGTCTTGACCTCGATGTGTACGAGCCGGCGGTCACGGGGGTTGAGCTCCTCTTCCACCCAGAACTCATCGCCGGACTCCAGGACCCTCTCGCACCATTCCTTCGCCCGCTCGGTCAGCTCTGAGTCGAACTTCTCCAGCATGCCGGCCACGTCTACCTGAATCCGGTAACGCGGGGGGAAGCGGTTGACGATCTTGTTGAGCAGGAACTGGAAGGCGTCAACCAGATCCCTGCCCTCGTCCGCGAGATCCGCTGCCTTGTCGTCCACCTTGACAAGGATTCGGCCCTGCCCCTGGCGCTCCACGGTGACGCCGGCTTCCCAGCCCATCTGTTCGAGGAGTCCCTTCGCTACTTTGTCCGCGTGGGCCAGGCGGCGCTCGAACTCCGCCTCGTCCACCGGGCCATCGTCCCGAGGAGGCCGGCCTCGGTCGCGTCCGTTCCTCTCACCCCGACTCCTGCCCCGGTCGCGGCTGCGCTGGGGGCGTTGGGGTCGATCTTCCTTCTTTGCGGGAGGCCTCCTTTCCGGTTCGACAGCCGGGGCTGAAGCCTCGACTGCAGGGGGCGTCGGCGCAGGGGTCGACAGTGGCACCACGACCTCGATCGTTGCGCTGCCCCCGATCCCGAGGAATCCCTTCTCCTGGCTCACCACGGTCCAGTCGAGCTGGTCCTTGGGCACCCCCAGGACCCTTTCGGCCCTCTCGAGGGCCTGGCCCTCGTTCTTGCCGGTGAAGCGTTGTCTCTCTTCCACCTTCGGCCTCCTATCTCCACGCTGTGGTCATCGGGTTCAAGTCCGGCTCACTGCTGACTCTGCCGGCGCTTCAAACTTCTTCTTCAAATAGTACTGCTGGACCAGCGAGAGCATTGTGTTCACCAGGATGTAGAGGTTCAGGCCGGCCGGCAGGAACAGCATGAACACGGTGAACATCACGGGCATGATGTAGAGCATCATCTTCGCCTGCTGCGAGTCCGTCGCAGTTGGTGTTATCTTCTGCTGCAGGAACATCAGGCCGCCCAGCAGGAGCGGCATGACGAAGAAGGGATCCGGCGCCGAGAGATCCTGGATCCAGAGCCCCATGGGGGCCTGGTACAGCTCCGCCGAGGAGTAGATCGTGCGGTATAGCGCGATCCAGATCGGCATCTGCAGGAGCATGGGCAGGCATCCCCCGAGGGGGTTGACCTTCTCCCGCTTGTAGAGGTTCATCATCTCCTGGTTGAGTCGGGCCTTGTCCTTTCCGTACTTCTCCCGGACCGCGTCCATCTGTGGCTTGAGCGCGGACATCCGCTGCATCTGGCCGAAGGACTTCTGGGTCAGGGGGAGCAGCAGTAGCTTCACCAGGACCGTCAGCAGGATGATGGCCAGGGTCCAGCTCGGAAACAGGGAGTAGCACCACTTGAGCACCTGGAGCATCGGCTTGGCGAGGATGCCCACGATCCAGAAATCGATGGAGTCCTCGAGGCCGACGTCGGCCTTCTTCAGGATGTTGATGTCTTTCGGGCCGACGTACAGCTCGAACGCGAAGCTCTGGCGGCCGGTCCCCTTCAAGAGGTTGCGCACGCGCATCAGCTCGACCTCCGAGAGGTCCTGGTGCGCCTTGAGGGCCTGCTCCACCTTGGGGGCGGAGGTCAGATCCCCGAGTTCGAGGCCCAGGCGTTCGGCCAGGGAGGCGCATGTCACCGGGTTCGGCGTCGGATACCAGGGCGGGACGCAGGACTCATCCGGAGAGACGGCTTCGAGATCCGTGCGAGGCCGGTACATTCGAGCGCTGGTAACTCCGTTGCTCGCCGCGAAGATCTGGCACGCGGCGCGGGGCATCCCCCGGTTGATCAATGCCTGGAAGAAGTAACGCCCTCCCACGCCGATCCACTCCGCCTCCCCGGCGGGGTTCACGGTTTCATCGTCCTCGGCGAGGTCGGCGCCGTCCTCTCGAGTGAGGCTGCCGCCGGCCTGGCACATGGTCTGGAGGATGTCCGGCGGCGGCGAGAACATGCTCCGGGTGGTGCCGGGGGTTTCCCACGCATGGACCTCCAACGCCGGCTGGAGGGACACGGCCTGCTTACCAAAATTGTAGATGGTCACCTTGAGGCTTACCCGGTAATCGTCCAGGGGCTTCAGGCGGCGCTCGATGAACACGCTGGATGCGTCGGTCGCGGGATCCGGCCACACGTAGACCGCCTCCTCTGCGTCGGCTGCAGAGAGGCGGGTGTACACCGGGTCCACCTGGTAGACGTCCAGCAGATCGCCCTCGATCTTCTCGCCCTTTACCCAGGCCTCTGTCTTCCCGAGGCGCTTCGTCTCCCGGGCGTTGGGATCCTGGAGGGTCCGGATCACCGTGACCCCGGCGCTGGAGTTCTCCTTGGAGAGGAGCAGGAACTGGAAAGGCAGGTAGGCCGGGTCCCAGGTGGAGATCAGGTGCAGCGGCCCCTTCGCTGAGAGCCAGGTGGGGAC
>CAZNWW010000029.1:14899-16198 GCA_964576155.1 uncultured Myxococcales bacterium
CTCGAAGGCCTCGGCATCCCCTTTCTGGCTGTACTGGTCGTGGATCAACTCCATGCAGGCGATGGTTGCGCCCCGACCGGTGATAAGGGCCCGGTAGAGAGGCGGGTCGCCCACCCCGTCCCACAAGGTGGGCGATGGCGCGTCAGCGCCGCATCCACCGGAGAGACCGGAAATCGGCGCCGTTGCGGCGTCTGCGTCGGCGTCGGCGGGCGCAAGGGCCAGGATGCAGAGGATGACTGTGGCGGTAAGCGTTCGAAGGGACATCACGGGGTGGCCTCCTCGTGGGAACAGCGGATTGCGGCGCGCAGGGTGAAGCGCTCGGGTACGGGATCGACGCCGCCCTCGTTGAACGGATGGCAGCGAGCGACACGGGAGGCGGCGAGGAACGAACCCCGGGCCGCTCCATGGCGGCGGATTGCCTCGGCCGCGTAGTCGGAGCAGGTCGGGTGGAAGCGGCAGCTCCGCGGCAGCAGGGGACGGACGAGGCGCTGATAGACGCGGATCAACGCCATAAGTAGAAGGGCGGGCGCGTGCAAAAGCCTAGCGGCGAGCACGGCGGGTGTAGATCCTGAAGGCATGTGCCATGTCCTTTTCGTACCGTTCCAGGCTGGGCCAGGCGGTGTCGCGCTTGACGATGATCACCACGTCCGTGCCGGGGGGGAGCCCCTCACGGATATGCCGGAACGCCGCCCGGGTCACCCGCTTCGCCCGATTCCTGAAGACAGCGTTGCCCACTTTTCGGGTGACGGTGATCCCCAGCCGGCTCTCCCCGGAGGGACCGGCCGCGGCGAAGACCAGGAGGTTTCGGGTGTAGATCTTCTGTCCCTCCTGGATGACCCTCTGGAACTGCACGCTTCGACGGAGTCGATGATCAGGGGTGAAGAGTCCCGGGGCCATTTCGTGCTCCGGTCCGTAGGATCATTTCTTGGGGATCGATACGGCGAGCCGCTTCCGTCCCTTGGCCCGGCGGGCGTTGATGATCTTCCGGCCCGAGGGCGTGGCCATCCGGGAACGGAAGCCGTGCTTCCGAATCCGCTTCGTGTTGTGTGGCTGGTATGTTCTTTTCACGGCCTTACTCCTTGGCTCGTGCGTAAGTCACTTTCGAGCGCCAAAATTATGGGGAAACAGCGCCGTGTGTCAATGACTTTCTCCAATGTGGACCGGCAAAGAACTTGACAGGCCCAAGGATCCCGTGCCATTCTCCGCCGTCGATAATCAGGGGCGTTTAGCTCAGCTGGATAGAGCATCTGCCTCCGGAGCAGAAGGTCACAGGTTCGAATCCTGCAACGCCCGCCAACC
>CAZNWW010000030.1:0-8771 GCA_964576155.1 uncultured Myxococcales bacterium
TTGTCAACAACCTTCGGTGGATCTCAGGGGTCCTTTCGGCCGACCCGGACCATGACCACCGTGAAGAGGAGGGTGATGATCAGGACCAGGTGAATCGATGGTACGCCTGCCGGGATCGCCAGGAGCAAATCGGAGGCTGTTGATAGGCAATGGGGCATGGGAGACCTTCCTTCCGTTGGAGGTATAGTCCCAAACAACTGGATCTGCAAATAAGCTCCTGGAATAATGTTCGGGTACAATCAACCGGGAGGACCCCCATGTCAAGAGAAACTGAGACGATTCAAAACGCCTATCGCACCCTCGTGGACCGCCACGGCTGGCGGCCCCGGAACGTGGTGTGGGAGTTGACCCTGGCCTGCAACCTCAATTGTCGTCACTGTGGCTCGGGAGCGGGCGCTGCGCGGCCCGATGAGATGAGCCTCGATGAATGCCTCGTAGTGGCTGATGACCTGGCCACCCTCGGGGCCGAGCTGGTGACCCTCTCCGGTGGGGAGCCCACCTTGATGAGAGGTTGGGATGTCCTCGCCAAGCGCCTCGCGGACCACGGCGTGCTGGTGAACATGGTCACCAACGGCGTCTACCGCAACCGGAAGACCCGGGACGAGATCATCGCCCGGGCGAAGGCCGCGGGTATGTGCAACGTAGGCGTGAGCATCGACGGTCGCCGCGAGATCCACGATCGGATCCGGGGGGTCGGGACCTTCAACCAGTCCGTGGACTCGATCAAGGCGTTCACAGAGGCTGGGATCCGGGTGGGGGTCCTCACCACGATCAACCGTTGGAACTACGGTCAGCTCGAGGACGTCCGGAAGATCGCCATCGACGCCGGCGCAACCCTCTGGCGCCTGCAACTGGGCAAACCCATGGGGAACATGGCCGCCGAAGACCTGACCATCTCCACGGACCAGTACGAGGCCCTCCTCCCCAGACTCGCACGTCTGAAGCGTGACAAGGCGATCCGCCTCGGCGTCGGGGACTCCATCGGATACTACGGCCCCCACGATCGGGTCCTGCGAGGCAAGGGCTGGCGGGGGCGCAAAGAAATCTGGAAAGGCTGTCAGGCCGGGATGCACGCAATAGGCATCGAGGCCGACGGCGGGATCAAGGGCTGCCTCTCACTCCAGGCGAAGAACGGGGACCATGATCCCTTCCGCGAGGGCAACCTCAGGGAAGCTCGCCTCCTCGACCTCTGGTACCGCCCGGGACTCTTCGCGTTCAACCGCGCCTTCGATCCGGCCTCCCTCGAGGGGGACTGCAAGACGTGCCGATTCGCCGCGCTCTGCAGAGGCGGGGCCCGCTGCGTCGCCTCGGCTGTCACCGGAGACGTCAAGGAGAACCCCTACTGCTGGTACCGGATCGCCAACCGGAAGCGGGAGGAGCAGGTCCGTCATCGCCGCGCCTCGGGTGCTGTGATGGCCGCGGCCGTGGCCTTGAGCCTGGGGACAGCGAGCTGCGACAGCGACAAACCCAAGCCCAAAGACTCAATCAGCGAGCCGGACAACTGTTGCCAGCCCGAGTACGGTGTCGAGATCGACGTCTTCGAGCCGCCCGCGGACACCACGACCGGACCCGACAGCGCCGATCCGGACATCCAGCTCGACTACGGCATCGGGCCGGACATCATCGAGCCCAAGGACACCGGCCCGGATCTCCAACTCGAGTACGGCATCGGGCCGGACATCGTCGAGCTGAAGGACGTGGGGCCGGAGATCCAGCTCGACTACGGGATCATGGTCGACACCATCGGGCCCAAGGACGTCGTGAGCGACGCCATCGACTGTGACACCGTCTGCTGCGAGTGTGAGTACGGTGTCATCCCCGAAGAGGTCTGGAAGAAGTGCTGCGCACCCGATCCATGCGAGAACGTCTGCTGCGAATGCGACTACGGCGAGCCGCCGCCGCCGGAGTGCTGCGATTAGGACTATTGAATCTCGACGGATGCGAAGCCGCCGCTGAGCGCCGGTTTTTCGCCATTGGCCATGAGTTCGAAGAAGACCCGGCTGCGGCCCTGGCCGTGTTCCCGTCCGAGGAGGCGGAACTGCACCGGCGCCCCGGGGATCACGAGCCCGGTGAAGCGACAGGCGATCTCCTTGAGTGCGAAGGGAATCCCGTCACATTCGGAGTTCACCACCTGGCGGGCCGCCAGCGCGAGGGTCGCGGTGCCTTGCAGGACGATGTCCGGGAGCCCGGTCTCCTTGGCAGCCCGCACCGAGGTGTGGATCGGGAAGACGATGCCCGTGCAGCCGTCGTACACGAACGGCATGGTTCGCTCCACGGGGATCTCTGCCTGCCAGAGGACCTTTCCGTCAACCATGGGTTTCGGCACCTCGGGGAGCTTGCTCAGGAGACGCGCTTCGCCGCGGACACCGACCCCTCGGAAGAGAACCCCGCCGTACTCAGTAAACATGGCGCCACGGCCGGGAATCATCCCCTCGGATCGCAGCACGAGGAACGCGCCCGCCTGGGTCGGGATCAGGCCCTCGACGCGTCCCCGGATATGCAGCTTGTCGCCCGGCCGGATCGGCTCGTGGAAGATCAGGTGCTCGTTCGCATGGACCATGGTCGCTACGATGTCCGGCGTGAGCACCTCGGGAAGATGCCGTGGCAGATCGCCGAGGAGAGGCCAGGTCAGGGTTACTACGAAGAGCGGAGGAGCGACCAGTCCCCCCTTGACCGTGTCGTCCAGGTAGCGGGGATTGGGGTCTCCGATAGCGGCTGCGAAGTTCGTGGTCTCCCGCCAGTGGATCCGATGCTTGCGCTCCGGGATCTCGAAACCGACGATGTCCGGACTAATCTCCATCATTCCCTCTCTCACTCCAAGATCATCTCGAGCAGACCGACCCGGACAATCTTCGACGGCTCAGGAGTCATGGTGAGAGGCAGGAGATCGTCGTAGGACGCCTGGGTCATACGTGCGATAATCCGGATCCCGTCCCTCCCGAAGAACTCGGTCTCGAACATCTTTGCCATGGCGAAGGCCTCGTCCTTGTGGAGCCCCGCAGCCTCCAGGCGCTCGGCCAGGGCTCCTGTCATGTTGGCGGCGAACTCACTCGGGATGGTCTTCAGCGCCGGGAGAGAGAGCTCCACGGCCCCGTCCACAGGGATCCCCTTCCCACCATCCGCCAGCCAGATCGTTGCGGCCTTGTCCCCCACCCTGCGGATCACGAGGACGTCATGGAGCGGTGCGTCCATCTTGTTCACCAGGGTCAGGTGCTCTCCTCGTCGGCGGATCTCGAGGGGGGTCGAGCCGGTCAACGTCCCGTCGTAGAACAGGAACTTCTCCGACTGCTTCGCACCGACGATATGGAGGGCTTTCGGCACCCGGGCCAGGTGGATCCATTCGAAGGCCGGCGAGGTCCCCGGATCGGGCATGGGATGCGCAGCAGACCCTGCCAGCTTCAGTCCCTTCCACTCCACGGTAACCGGATCCGGGGTGTCGCCGCAGGGGTAGACCCATGAAGCGCGCCCGCTCTTGAAGTTGACCACGAGGTCCACGCCCTGCGCCGGCGCCCCATGGAAATAGAGGAGAGGCTTGCGCACCGGCCGCGGAGGCCGCGGTGGGGGATCAGGGTGCAGGGGCGCCGGCCGCGTGGTGACGCACGCGTCCTTGATGAAGGGCGGCACCTCCTCGTTCAGGATCCCGTGGAGGGCACCGTCCCCCCATGTAAACACGCCGAATTCGTGGACCGTCAATCCCGGCCCATCGGCCTGAACCTCTGCAGGTGTCAAGATGATCACAGTAAGCAACAGAGTCAGTAGATGCTTCATCGTTACCCCCTGACGACAGGAGTGGATTATAGTATCAAATTGAGGAGGCCGCCATGCGTATCGGTATCGTCGCAACCGGAGACGAGTTGCTCACGGGGGAGCTCGTGGACACCAACTCCGCATGGCTCTCGGACCGGCTGTTCCAAAGCGGCGTCGTGCCGGCATTCCAACGGACCATCGGGGATGATCTCGGCGTGATCCGGGAGACCCTCCGGGAGGTCGCAGCGGTGTGTGACGCGGTTGTATTCTCAGGTGGGCTCGGCCCCACGGACGACGATCTGACCGTCGAGGCTGTCGCAGGTGAGCTCGGCGTGGAGATCGTGACCCACGAGGAGAGCCTCGCCCGGGCCAGGCACTTCATGGCGAAGCATGGAATAGAGTTTACCGAGAACAACACACGGCAGGCCCACGTGCCCGCGGGGACGACCGTGCTCCCGAACCCCGCCGGCCTGGCGCCCGGCTTCCATACGAACATTGACGGATGCGACATCTGGTTCCTCCCCGGGGTGCCGGTTGAGTTCAAGGCCATCTGTGAGCAGGATGTCCTCCCCGGCCTCCTCGAGCGAGCCGGGGATCCCGGCGCGTTCTCCTACCGGGTGTTCAAGATGGCTGCGGTGCCGGAGTCCCACCTGGCCCGGTCGGTGGAGGCCCTGGTCGCCCGGTACCCCGGTGTTCGCTTCGGCTACCGGGCCCATCACCCCGAGGTCTGGTTCAAGGCCCTGGTCCGTGCCGAGGACCCGGCCTCCGCAGACGTTACGATGACAGAGATCTCCCAAAGCCTCGTGACCAGCTTCGGCGATCGGCTCCTGGGGACCGACGACGAGACCATCGAGGGCGTCGTGTTCAAGCTCCTGCGTGGGCGAGGTCTGACGCTCTCCACCGCTGAGTCCTGCACCGGGGGCCTCGCCGGCGGACTGTTGACAGACGTGCCGGGCAGCTCCGAGGTCTACCTGGGCGGCGGCATCACCTACTCTAACGCCCTCAAGACCAGCCTCCTCGGTGTCTCCGACGCGCTCATGGAGGAGCACGGTGCGGTGAGCGAGGCCTGCGCCCGAGCCATGGCGGAGGGTGCGCGAAGCAGGTTCGGCAGCGACCTCGGCGTATCGATCACGGGCATCGCGGGACCGGGTGGCGGGACCGAAGAGAAGCCGGTCGGGACGGTACACTTCGGCCTGGCGACGCCATCCGGCACCCTCCACAAGCAACGGTGGTTACGTCCCCCGAGGGATACCGTTCGACGCGTCGCGGCCTGGGCCGCGCTCAACATGGTGCGCCTCTGGCTCCTCGATGCCCTATGAAGATCCAGAAGAGCACCGTCAGTGCACTGCTTCAAATCGTCCTCGCCGGCGTGGTGCTCGTCATAGCGGTGTTCGCCGTACTCCTCATCGCCCGGGTCGGTCAGCTCCGCGACCAGCTCGAGGCTCGCGCCCGGCTCATCGTCACAGTGGAAGATATCGAAGAGGAGACAGACCGTATCCTCTCCGACCTCGGGGGCAGCGGCCAGCGCCCCGATGGCCGTGTGTGGATGGAGCACGCCGGCGAGCTGGGAGCGAGCCTCGCCGCCTTGCTCCGGAACAAGGAACTGGATACGGAGTTTCGTGTCCGACTCCTCGATATGCAGGAGGGCGTGGATCTCTTCGAGTCCCGTCTCGGCCTCCGGTCCACCAGCCGGGACTCGCTGGACCACCGAGGTAGGGCGCTGAGGAAGAGCCTCCATGAGGCCAGCTCATTGGTCCGCCGCTCCAACGCCGCGCTCTCCCGACAGCTCGGAGACGAGTGGCATTCCCTGTGTGCCCTCATGTACGCTGCCCTCGGCCTCTGTCTTGCCGTCCTGATCCTGCTCGGGGTCTCCCTGGGTCGCGCTCGGCGCCTCGAGCGCCTGCGCACCAATTCTGCGCCTGGCGCGAGACGAATTGGAAGATCGCGTGCAGGTCCGGACAGCCGCACTCACCGACGCCAACAAGCGCCTGAGAGAGGAGATCGACCAGCGCCTGCGCGTGCAGCGCGAGGCGGAGCGGATCGAGGGGGAACTCCTCCAGGCCCAGAAGATGGAGTCCCTCGGCAAGCTCGCCGGAGGCGTCGCTCACGACTTCAACAACCTCATGGCCTCGATCCGCGGCAACACCGAGCTGCTGTTGCGCCGCCTGGAAGCGACGGATCCCCGGCGCCGATACTGCGAGGACGTGGTGCAGGCCACCCTGCGGGCCGAGACCCTGACCCTCCAACTCCTCGCGTTCAGCCGCCATCAGCCCTACGACCCCCGGGCCGTGGACCTGGCCATCTTGATCAATGGGTTCCGGAGGCTCCTGGCGCCCCTCCTCCGGGAGGACGTGACCCTGATCCACGATCTCACGGAGGGTGCGTTCGTCACCCACGCGGATCCGAACCAGGTGGAGCAGATCCTCCTCAACCTTGCGGTGAACGCGCGGGACGCAATGCCCGACGGTGGCCAGGTCCAGATCACTGCGACTCACCTCACGCTGGACACCACCTCTCCGGAGATCCACCCGGAAGTAGAACCGGGCGCCTACATACGCCTCACCGTGGAAGACAACGGGGCCGGCATCGACGCGGAGACCCTCCCCCGGATCTTCGAGCCCTTCTTCTCGACCAAGGGGCCAGGCGAGGGCAGCGGTCTGGGCCTCTCGGTCGTGTACGGCATCGCCCGACATCACGGAGGCTGGGTGGACGTGGAGAGCACCCCCGGGGAGGGCACCACATTCCATGTCCATCTCCCGGCGACGGATGAGATACCAACGCCCGTCGCGCACATGCCGAGGAACATCGAAGCCCCGGAGCCGGGCGGGGAGCGGATACTCGTGGTGGAAGACGAGGACGCGGTCCGTGAGCTGGCCCGGGAGATCCTCTTCGAGGAGGGGTACGAGGTGGAATGTGCAGGATCGCTGACCGAAGCACGGGCGTCGATGGAAGCAGCCCCCGGCTTCGACCTCCTCTTCACGGACATGGCCCTGCCCGACGGCGACGGCCTCAACCTCGCGACGGAGCTCCAGGAGCGATATCCGGAACTCAAGGTCCTGCTCACCAGCGGCTACGTTGATCACCTCGCCCGCTGGCCCCTCATCCGGGACCGAGGATATCGCCTCCTGCGAAAACCCTATCTCATATCCGCCCTCCTGGCTCTGGTTCGGGAGGTCCTGGACACTTGATCCCGGAGTCACACCTTTTGACACAGGCGAGGAGAATACTAGAATTGTATTTGCGCAGCTGGATGAAGAAGACATGACGGACGAACAGAAAAAAACGCCGGTCGCGGCGAAATACGAGGATCTTGTTCCGGCCTTCGAGCTCGGGGAGCTCGAAGAGGCCACGATCAAGACCATCTTCACCCAGTTCGCCCTGGCCTTCCTCAAGGCCTCGAGCCTGACCGGATACTACCCCGCTGATCACCCCTCGATCCTGAACATCGCGGAGGAGCCCCACACCCACCTCGCACGCCTCGCCGTGGCCGTCCCCGAGGTCGGCTTCGTCACCACGAGCGCCTCGGTGGACGAGGAGATCATGGTGGATCTCCTCGCAGAGCCGATCCCATTCCTTAAGATGATGCGCTCCTCGATGGCCGAGACCTTCGCGCAGAAGTTCGTCACCTACCTCGAGCGGAACTACCTGGTCTCGTTCACGATCAAGACCGCGATCAACTTCGAAGAGTTCAAGCGCTTCATCTCCCTCTTTGTGGAACGGAAGACGAAGCAGGAAGAAGGGGACGAGGAGGCCCTCAAGGTCTCCTTCGGTCAGCAGCTCATCGAGCGGGAGATCTTCAACATAACTGCGATCTCCCGGGATGACGTGGTGGGGGGGCAGCGCGCCCTGCCCTGGCGAGTGAAGATCGCCATCGCCCGTCTCCGAAAAGATCTCGCGGTGCTCCCCATGTACAGCAAGGCCTCGGACATGGAGCTCCAGGCCGCGAAGCAGATGATAATCGGCGACATCATCCGCCCGCTTCGCCGCCCGCGCTTCCTTCGGGAGCTCCTGGTCAACGCTGACTTGATTCGCGGCGAGGTCGAGGAGTTGGCCACGGTGGACGTGGAGCAGGCGGTCATCGACTGCCTCGGCGCAAAAATGGTCGAGGCGGTCGCCTGGGACATCGAGAAGGTCCTCGAGAAGGCGTCATGGGGCCTCGTTGTCCAGCAGGACGGCGAGGAAGAGCGTAGGATCGATGAAATCCTGAAAGACATCCTCAACCGCCTGGCCGTCCGCTTGGTAGACCTGGATGTGAGCCAGACCTACGACCTCCTCCTCCGCCTCTTCGAACTGCGGATCCTGGCGTTCGGGGACCTGCCGCCATCCCTCCAGCGCCTCATGCAGGCAGAAAAGTGGACGAACCAGTACCTCCTGGAGGAGAACAACATCGTCGAGCAATTCACCGCCATGGAGGACACGAACCTGTATCGAGCCTACCTCCAGAACATCGATCTGGTGTTCCCGGAGCTCCTGAAGCGTGGAAAAATCGCCTCGGGAGTGCGCCTGGTCAAAGCCCTGGCGACCCACGCTCGAAACCATGACCAACAGATCCGTCAGGGCATGGCACAGATCGCGCTCATGGATCTGGGCTCCCAGGAGAACATTGACCATCTCCGGCCGTTCATAGAGCACGACGATCGTCCGACCCGGCAGGCCACCATTGCGATGGTGCGCCAGTTCTCCTACAAGGGAGCGGAGACCCTGCTCGAGGTCCTTGCGGAGAACGACGACACCACTGTGAGACGGGACGTCCTCGCCGCGCTCGAAGGGATGGATGTGACGATCCAGACCCTCCTCGAGGAGCGCCTCCAGGTCCCCGGACAACCCTGGTACGTGTACCGGAACCTCCTCCTCCTCATGAACCGCGTCGGCGCCAAGGGTGCCATCGAGGACGTGAAGCGTTTCGTCTCCTTCATGAACCCCCGGGTCCGCGAGCAGGCCCTCCAGACCCTCTTCTCCCTGATCAACGAGAAGGCCACCCCCTTCATCATCCCGGCCCTTCGGGACCGGGACTGGCGCGTCGC
>CAZNWW010000030.1:8781-16107 GCA_964576155.1 uncultured Myxococcales bacterium
TCTTCCTGAAGTACCTGGCCTCTCTCTTCCACCCCGAGGACCAGACCCCGGGACAGGAGCGCACCGGCGCCCTCCGCAAGGCCGGCCTCGAGGCCATCGGGCAGCTCGGCAACTTCGACGTCGACGGGCGCCGGATCTCTTCGATCCTCCTGGACGTGGTCATCACAAAACGGAGGATGAAGCTGCTCAAGAAGCTCCTCGACAAGGTCACCCGTACAGAGTCAGTCTTTGACGACGCCGTCCGCATGCATGCCTGCCGCGTCCTGGGCGAGATCGGGGACCTGAAGGTGGCGCGGATCCTCGCAGACGCGCCCGATGATTTCTCCAAGGCCATGGAGACCACGCTGGAGGAGGCCATCACCAGCATCAACCTTCGCAAAGATGGCGCCTGATCGTCTCTTGTGGGGGGATCCACACCCCGAATCAGAATATGTAAGGAACCACCGCTTTCCGTCGCTTCGGATACTCCGTGAACATTTCCCTGTACCAACGATGGTTCGCCAGCGCCCGCGGGAGGAGGTTCGCTATGGTCCATAGAAAGAAGGTAAGACCTGCCAGGGACCAGGTGGCCAGGGCCCAACCGGCCCACTCCATCATCTCGCCGAGGTAATTGGGACTGGATACCCAGCGGTAGAGCCCCCCTTCAGGGATCTTGTATCCCTTCTCTCCAGGCCTGCGGAGGTTGCGGAGAATGGAGTCGGACTGGAGATTGATGAAGAACCCGGCTGCGAAGATCAACACTCCGGCGATGAACCGTGGATCCGTGAGCCAGGCCACGCCGTACTCGGGGGCAAGATGGAAGACCCAGCGCCCGTTGAAGTACGCGTTCCCGAGATTGAAGAAGACCCCGAAGAGGACGATGGAGACCGGCATGGGGGTCGCATCGGGACGCATCATTGCCGGGTAGACGAAGGTCCGCTGGATGTAATGGATCTGCCAGATCGCGATGAACGCCACCGCGGCCGGATCCCCTGAGCGTCCGCCGGTGAAGAAGAGCAGGGCCATGAGCGTGGGGGACGCTATCTCCATGAGGACCCAGGCTGGCCGCGCGGGCATCGCAGGACCCCACCCCTTCCGTGCGTGGCGTCCGTAAGGGGCTGAGATGAAGAAGAGGGACAAAAAGGTCAGCGCGCCGACCCCGAGCCACACCAGGATCGCCGTGTCGTAGAGCTGTGCTTCGTCCATCACCTTATGTGCCCCGCCTCCCGCTGCCACTCCAGCGTGGCGCGAATGGTGTCGACCAGGGGCCTGGACTCATACCCGAGATCCCGGGCGGCCTTCTCGGTGCTGATCCGCCGGTTCCCGGTCTTCAACGCGTTGAGAGCCTCTCCGGTGAACAGAGGCTCCCCGCCGATGAGCTTCGCCCACATCACCGAGAAGGGGGTCCCCACATGGGCCAGCCACATGGGCGAACAGAAGCCCGGCGCCTTCTGCCCGGAGACCTCCTCGACCACCTTCGCCAGCTCCGTCACCGTGGTCCATGCGCCGCCGAGGAGGTAGACCTCGCCGGTGGGCCCCTTCTCCTCCGCGGCCAGAGCTCCAGCGACGACATCCCTGACATCCACCCAGTTGAAGCCGCCGTCCACGGTGCCGGGCAGCTTTCCGGTGGCCAGCTTCCGGATCACCAGACCCATACGACTACCCAGGTAATCGTGGGGTCCCAGGACCGCAGTAGGGCAAACCACCACTGCATCCAGACCCTGGTCCACCGCCCCCAGGACCACCCGGATCCCTTCGGCCTTCGTCACGTCATAGCTGGATGCCGGTGGGGTCACAAGGGTCCGGGTCTCGTCCAGGGTCTCGTCCAGGGGGAGCTGCTCGAAGGCGTGGATTGACGCAAAATGCACCATGCGCCTGACCCCCGCTGCCTTGCACGCCCCCACCACATTGCGGACGCCACCGATATTGGTGGCCTCGACGAGGCCGCCCATGGGACCAACGATGGAGATCTTGGCCGCCAGGTGATAAACGATCTCCGCGCCCTCGAAGGCCCGGTCGAGGGATTCCCTGTCCCGTACATCCCCGGTGACCTGCTCCACGTCCAGACCGTCGAGTGCACGAGCCTCGTCCCGCACCAGCGCGCGCACCTTGCGGCCCCTCTCCAGCAGGGTCCGCACCAGGTTGGCGCCCACGTGTCCTGTCGCTCCGGTCACCACGACGCTCATGCGGGACTCCTTCTACAGCTCATCGAAATCCGAGCAGGGGACGGGGATGTTGTCGTCCCGCCAGCATGAACAGGATCCGGTCATCTGGAACTGCTCCTTGAGGAGCTCGGGATCCGTGGAGAGGGCCACGTTGCCCCCAAGGTGCAAGGTCTCGCCGACGGAGAAGGTCTGGTTTTCGTCGTGACAGACCCAGAACGCATTGTCCACCGCGTCGGGATCGGATACAGCCTGGGGACACATCCGATAGTAGATCTCGTAGTCGTCCCCGCCATACTCGCCGAACTGCTTGGTCTCGATGTCCGCTATCGTGAGGCTGGCATAGCCGATGTCCGAGCCGAAGGGCAGCAGGTACTCCCCCGAGGCCTGGAGGTTGGTGAGCATGATCGTCGGGAATGTGATGCGCATGAACGTGTATCGGTAATGGTAGGAAGTGTAGTAGTCGAAGTTCCCCGCGGCCTGGACCAGGAGGTAGTGGTTCCCGTAAGAGAAGTAATCGACAATATAGACCGTGCCGTCATCCACGGGGAGGTCCTCGCCGTTCACCTGGACATCGTAGTCCGCGTTGGACAGGCTGAGGCCGCCGTCCTGTTCCCCGATCTCGCCGATGACCTCCACCACCGCGTGGTCCTCCCCAAAGGGGACGAGGAAGTCCTCCGGCATGCCGCACCCGACCTCGAGGTCCGCGTTCTCCCACATGTCGTCGGTCTTCATGGTCGCGTCCAGGAAGTCCGCGTCGCCTCCGAAGTCCACCGGCAGGATGTCGCCGAGACAGGAAGTGTCCGGCGCCGCGCTCGGATCCTCGAGCCAGGCCGTCACAATGTCGAACCCGCAGTGGGTCTCGAAGTCTTCGTCCACGGGGGACTCGAAGGCCGCGCCGTGGCGCACCCCTGGCAGGACCACGAAGTGCTGGTGCTTTCCGCCGAGGTGTTCCGCGGTATCGGCGACGTTGACCAGGGGGGTCATGTAATCCAGGTCCCCCTGGAGGACAAGGATCGGTAGCTCCGGTGAAGCCCATTGGTCGTAGGCCTCGTCCAGCTCATACCCGGGCCAGAAGGCCAGCTGGGTGGTGTTGTAGTAGTTCAGGTAGCGGGTGGAGATCAGCCCGGCCTCCGACTCGAGGATTTCCTCGGGGCTCATGCCACCTCCCACTGGCTCATAGATGAGCTCGGAGAGCATCAGGTGGCGGCCGAGGGTATCGGACATCTCCTGGCGCCAATAACTCTCGTCCGAGTTGTAGTAGGCCAGGATGGCGTTGTAGACGGCGACCGCATCCTGGGGGGTGCAACGATCGATGCGATACAGGATCGCAGGGATCATGGCACGTCCGTACCAGAGGTACAGGCCCAGGCTGTTGATGAAGCTCTGCAGGGTCGACGGGTAGATACCCTTCGCCCACAGCCCTTCGCAGATCAGGCCCGCGCTGTAGGCCTGGAAGACGTCGTTGGCGAAGGCCCAGGGGTCGTCCCCGAGCTTGGACGCGCAGAGGTCGTCATCCGCGCAGAGGTCGAAGATCGCGTGGGTGACCTCGTTCTCCTCCTGGTCCTTGGTGTCCACCTGGTAGCCTTCGGGCGGGATCAGGGAGTCGAGGACCACCGCGTCGGCCTGTTCGGGAAAGAGGACCGCGTAGCGGTGCGCCCAGTAGGTCCCATAGGACACCCCGTAGATCAGGGGCGCCTTCCCGTTCTCAGCAGCCAGGGCCACCAGGAGGGCGACATCCGTGGCCGCTGCGGTGACGGTGAACGCGTCCAGGGGACCCCACTCGGTCTCCAGGTACACAGCGCAGGTCTCCCATTCTTCGCCCTGGATCTGCTCGCCGCCCAGGCTGCCGGAGCTCTCCTCGGTGGGACAGGACATCTCATGACTCAGCCCCGTGCCCCGGTGGTCGATGGTGTACACGTCCATCCCTGGGTCTGCGTCGAAGAACCGCTCCATGGCGAAGCTGAGGGTCGACGTCCCCGGGGAGCCCGGGCCGCCCTGGAGCATGAAGAGCTGCCGCTTGGCTCCCTCGCGCACCAGGCGCTTCACGTGGACCGTGAAGGTATCGCTCTCCAGGTCGTCCCACCTGAACGGGACTATCATGTCAGCACACTCCGCTTCCCCGGACTCGTCGTAGTCATGGAGCACGCAGGCTGACCACTCCACCTTCTGTTCGAGGAACTCCTGGGGCAGGTCGATGGGGGTCGAGGGCACATCCTCGCCGGGTTGGACTCCGTCTTCTCCGTGGGTGTAGCCGTCGTCTCCGGGGGGCAGGTCTTCGCCCGCGGTCACATCCTCGCCGGGATGCAAATCACCGTCCTGCGTCAGGCCCGAAGGCTTGTCGCTGGACGGACAACCTGCCAGGGTGACAGAAACAGCAAGGACAAACAGGGAGACAGGGAGTCGACGCATGGTTGCACCTCCGGGGGATGGACCGGAACCATGGCAGGATAACGGATCAGGGGGGGAGACTTCAATCAGTGCCGCGAACCGGACCCCGCAGGCGCTTTACGTCTCCCCGTCGGCGCTTCGATTCGAGGCGCCGACGCTTGGACGCACGGGTGGGGCGCGTCGGACGCCGTGGACGCGGCGTCTCGAGGGACCGGCGCACGAGATCGGCCAGACGCTGCCGAGCGTCCTCCCGGTTCCGCTCCTGGGTCCGGTGCCGGCGCGCGTCGAGGATGATGATCCCGTCCCGGGTGGCGCGGCTGCCGGCCAGGGCCAGGAGACGATCCTTCACGTCGTCTGCGAGGACCGAGGAGCCTCGAACGTCGAATCGGAGCTGCACCGCGGTGGCCACCTTGTTCACGTTCTGCCCGCCGGGTCCCGAAGCCTGGACGAAGTGCTCCTCCAGCTCGCTGTCCGGGATGACGAGCCGGTCAGTGACCTCCAGGTTCATCCAATCTCCCAGTCAGTCTTCCAGTGTCACTGTGGGAGGGCCTTCAGGTCCGACTCCCCGTCAATCTCGCCGTAGATCGGTCGGGCGCGGACCACCCAGTCATCCCCCAAGGGCACGATGGAGCGCACGTCCAGATCCAGGGCCTCGCCCATACGATCCACACCAAGCCCCGCAACCAGGGGAATGCCATCTCCGCCGACGAGCTTGGGCGCGAGGATCAGCACCAGCTCGCCGACCAGTTGCCGGGAGAGGAAGGTCGCGGCCACCTGACCCCCTCCCTCCACGATGAGATGGGCGACCTCGAGCTCGCCGAGGCGCTGGAGCACGTGGTCGAGGTAGACCTCGTGGTCCTCCCCCTCGACTCGCTCCACGCTGACCCCGAGGGCTTCGAGATCCGCTGCCTTCTCCGAAGCTGCATCCTGGCGACAGAACACAACCGTAGTGTGAGCCTCGGCGGTCTGGAACACCGAGAGGCGCGGCGCCAGGGCGAGGCCCGGGTCCAGCACCACCCGAATGGGTTGGTTCTTGTGCGGCACCAGGCGGCAGGTGAGCGCGGGATTGTCCAGCTCCGCGGTACGCCGACCGATGAGGATCGCGTCCGCCTCCGCCCGCAGCCGATGTGACAGCTCCTGGGCCGGCGATCCGCTGACCCACCGGGAGTGTCCGGTCCTGGTAGCGATGCGCCCGTCCATGGTCGCGGCCAGCTTCAGGGTCACGTAGGGGCGGCGGGTCGTGATGTAGTGGATATAGGCCCGGTTCAACTCCCTGCACGCATCGTCGAGGACGCCGACCCTGACCTCGACGCCGGCCTCCCGCAGGATGGCAACGCCGCGGCCGGCCTCGAGAGGATTCGGGTCCAGCATTCCCACGGTCACGTCGGAGATCCCAGCCGCGAGGATAGCGTCCGTGCAGGGAGGGGTTCGACCTTGGCGGCTGCAGGGCTCGAGGCTGACCACCATGGACGCGCCCCGGGCCCGGTCGCCCGCGGCAGCCAGCGCGGCGGCCTCGGCGTGGGGCTCACCGACCCGGGCGTGGTAGCCCGTGGCCAGGACCTGCCCGCCGGAGTGGATCACCGCCCCGACCATGGGATTTGGGAGGGTCGCACCGAGACCTCGTGCGGCCTCGTCCAGAGCCAGCTGCATGAGCCGCTGTTCGAGGTTCACGGATCACCCTTGTCGAGCTCGTGGAGGAGGTCCTGAAACTCGGTCACGTCGGAGAAATCGCCGTAGACGCTCGCAAAGCGAACATAGGCTACCTGGTCACGGCCGCGCAGGAACTTGAGGACCTCCTGGCCGATCTCCTTCGAGCCGATGTCCCGGACACTGCGCTCCCTGCATTGCTGCTCGACGCAATCGAGGAAGTCATCGATCTCCCGATCAGTGACCTCTCGCTTCCATGTGGCGCGAACGACCCCGGTGCGGACCTTTTCGCGGTCGTAGGGGACCCGGCCCCCGCCCTTCTTGATCACCGTGGGCAGGCCAGTCTCGACCCGCTCGTAGGTGGTGAACCGCTGGGAGCAGCCCTCGCACTCCCGACGCCGGCGGATCTGCTCTCCGCCCTTGGCCATACGTGAGTCCAGAACCCTGGTCCCGGCGATGCGGCAGAATGGACAATTCATGACGTCTCCCCCCCACCCTCGATAGCTGTAATGATATCGAGCCGTCGCTGATGGCGGGCCTCGAAGGGCGTCTCCAACCAGATTCGCACCAGCTCCACCGCCAGCTCCGGCGCGAGGAGGCGCCCGCCCAGGGCCAGCACATTGGCGTCGTTATGCTCTGCGGCCAGCCTGGCAGTCGTCGCGTCGTGCACCAGGGCCGCGCGGATCCCCGCTACCTTGTTGGCCGCGATGGAGATCCCGATGCCCGTTCCGCACACCACGATCCCCCGCTCGAACTCCCCCCGGGCCACGGCCTCACCGACCGCCTTCCCGTAGTCAGGGTAGTCCACGCTGTCCATTCCATGGCATCCGGCGTCGAAGAAGTCATACCCCAAGGAGAGGAGCCCCTCCTTGAGCGCTTCTTTGAGCCGATACCCCCCGTGATCACTGCCGATGACGATCTTCATGGCCAGGAGTGTATTGCGCTGCGAGTGGGTCGTCAATAGCGATCAACCACAATATGTAGTATCGCCTGGACCCTAGAGAGCATGTTGTGTTGGAGCTTTCTATTGGGAGATCTGGCCAAGAAATTCTATCTCTGCACGGGGTCAAGCCCCTTCCGACCCCGGCTCGCTTTGCGAGCCGGGGCCACCTTCCCCACGGGGAAGGATCGGGGTTTTGTCGGCTCA
>CAZNWW010000031.1:0-16086 GCA_964576155.1 uncultured Myxococcales bacterium
TCGGTGAGGCCCATGCGGTCCAGGAGGCGATCCGCCCGGGTCCCGGCGTCGGACCAGTCGAGGCCCGCAATGAGCGCAGGGAGCATCACGTTCTCCCGCGCGGTGAACTCCGGCAGCAGGTGATGGAACTGGAACACGAAGCCGATGCGACGGTTCCGCCAGCGGGCCAGCTCCGGCTCGGGCATCTGGAAGAGATCCCGATCCTCCCAGAGCACCCGGCCCCGGGTGGGCGGATCCAGGGTGCCCGCCACGTGGAGCATGGTGCTCTTGCCGACGCCGGACTTACCCACGATGGAGAGCTGATCCCCCCGGCGAATCTCCAAATCAACGCCGCGGAGCACCGGAAGCTCCTTGCCGAGATGGGAATAGGTCTTGTGCACGCCGTCCAGGCGCAGGACCACGTCATCGGCCATGGGACAGGCCCTCCAGGATGTGGATAGCGGACGCCCGCCGTGCGGGATAGAGGGAGGCTATCACCGTGAGGGCCCAGGAGGCCAGGACGATGACAGCGATGGAGAGGGGATCCAGGTCCACGGGGAGCTCCCGGATGTAGTACTCCTTGGGCAGGGTCACACCGACGTGCTGCACGAGGACGCAACTCGACACCCCCATGAGCAGGCCGGAGAGGGAGCCCAGGAGTCCTACCAACGCGCCCAGGGTCAGGAATACCCGCCCCATCTCACGAACTCGAAAGCCCATGCACCGCAGTATGGAGATCGCGTTGGTGCGCTGCCGGATGATCATGAGGAGGCTGGAGACGATGCTGAACGACGCTATGAGGACCACGAAGCCCAGGACCAGGAACATCACCACCCACTCCAGCTCCAACGCTGAGAAGAGGTTGCGGTTCATGCGCTTCCAGTCGTCCACCTCGACCTGCTCCGCGTCGATCCAGCCCAGCACCTCGGTACGCACCGTGTCCACGGCCTCGAGGTCGTGGAGCCGGGCCTCCACCCGGTTGACCGAGTCTTCCATGTTCAGGAAGCGCTGGGCCTCCCCGAGGGTGGTGTAGACCAGCTTCATGTCGTAGTCGTAGAGACCGGTGGTGAAGAGCCCCGCTATGCGAAAGGAGCGCGCCTTCGGCTGGAGCCCCGCCGGGCCCGCCTCGCCGTCGGGCGCGATAAGCTCCACCTTGCCCCCGACGTCCACGCCGAGGCTCCCTGCCAGCTCAACGCCGATGAGGACCGGCGGCAGGACCACCTGGTCCGCGGTCCAGGCCGCGTCGATCTCGTCGGGGTCGTCAGGGTCGTCCATGCCGGGGATGGGGTCCATGGGGATGGCATCGGCATCAGGCTCTGCTGTGGGAGGGGCATCCTGCCCCGATTCGGCCCGGGACGGGCCTCCCACAAGGGGATCGGACTCGAATTCGGGCTCGGACTCGGGCTCGAAATAGCCCAGGTACTCGGGAGGGACAAGGCGCTCGGGCTCCCTCAGGAACCGGGTGGACCCGGCGACGATGGTCTCCTCCAGATCCCCCCCCGCGTAGTCCTCGGGCAGCACGCCCCGCAATGTGATGTTCACGCCGATGTTGCTGGATGAAGCCAGCATGACGTTGGCCTCCACGTACGGGCTGGCAGAGCGCACGGTCTCGAGGCTCTCCAGGCGACGGGCCAGGGTGGAGGAATCCGGGATCCCGGTGAAGTCGTCGGTGGCTCGCAGGACCACATGCTCACGCGATCGCACGATCTTGGAGGTGAGATCGACGGAAAAACCACGCATGACGGAGAGGACGACGATCAGGGCCCAGACGCCCACGGCGACGCCCACGATGGAGACGAACATGGACAGACCGACGCCCTGGCGCAGGCGGGAATCCAGGCACGGAGCCAGCTCGGGCTGGAGAGTCTCAGCCAGGGTCCCGCGACCGCGGCGGATCCCAAGATAGGTTCGCAGAGCCACGTGAGCGACAAGGAGAACACCGACGACCAGCGCTGCGATCAGGGGCACCCGATCCGCGCCGGGGAAGGCCAGATCTCCCAGCTCCACGTCGGGCCGCACCAGGATAGCCACGGCCATTGCGCCCAAGCCGGGCAGGAGGTCCGCCACGGTCTCGGCGATGCGCGCCCGGGGCCGCAGGAGCCCGCGGACCACCAGGAACGTCCCAGCCGCGGCCAGGGTCCAGGCGAGCCACTCGAAGCGCATGGGCTCTGTCCAGCGAACCCCCATGGGGCCGAGGGCCAGCCACAGGAGGAGGCCCGTCCCCGCCACCGTGCCCCACCGTGCAGGCGAAGCCAGGAGCCCCGACCCGATCCCGGTCCCCTGGGGCACCAGGTCCCGAAGACGGTTGATAGTCCGGGCGCCGGGAGTGAGCACCAGGCGTTGGGAACGCAGGAACTTCCAGGCCACGAGGATGGCGGGACGTCGCCCGCCGATGCGCCTCCCGAGGGCCCAGACCCCCAAGACCACTGCTGCGCCGACCACGAGGACCGCGTCCAGGGCCGCCACCACGGCTGTCATGGTGCCCAGCCCGGCGTCGTCGAAGACCGCTGCGTCCCGCCAGGCCCAACCGAGAGCGGCCGCGGGCAGGGCCAGGATCGGTAGGAAGAACTGGAATGAGAGGAGTGGGTCCCGTTCGAGGTGATCGAACGCGGCCACGAAGAGGTGGGTGAATCCCGCAGCCACCAGGATGGCGCCGACAATGAAGAATCCGAGAAGACCGACCATCTGCAGGTCGAACTGCTGATCCGGCTTGAGTAGCCCGTGGACGCGCACGGCCAGGGTCGCGGCGATGATACCCGCGGCGAGCGCGGCGCCCGCAGCCCGCTTCACCACCACCCCGCCCTGATGGAGCAGGACCAGATAGCCGACCGCTGCGCTCCCCACCACTGCAGGGGCGTATGCCAGGACCTCCGGCGTGAAGAACTCGAGACCCGTCCGCACGAGACCTGCGAGGAAGAGCAGGCTGAAGCCCACCACGGAGCGGAGACCGCCACGGCGCACCCGTGCGAAAGCCCAGGAACCGGCGAGGACCGAGACCACGCCGAAGACACCCATCCAGGCGACGGGCACAGCAAGGGCGGCGATGGAGAGGGCTACAAGCCCGCCGGTGATCGCGCCGGCGCCGTATCGACGGAGCAGCGCCGCCCCGAGCGCAGTCCCGAGGCCAGCGCCACGCAGCCCGGCAAAGAGCAGGGTCGTCCAGGGAGGGAGGGGCCACCGCAGCCCGGCGAGGGACCCCGTCGCGCCGATCAAGTAGAGACCGAGCGCCGCAGCAAGCAGCCAAGGCGAAGTCTCTGCTTTGGGGGGCCGCAGTGTGGGGATGGGGTCCGTCTGCGTCACTCGGCTTCAGGTCTCAGCAGCGGGAAGAGGATCACCTCCTTGATGTGCTGACGGTTCGTGAGGAGCATCACGAGACGGTCGATCCCGATGCCCTCGCCCGCGGCGGGGGGCATGCCGTACTCCAGGGCTCGCAAGAAGTCGGTGTCCATCCCGTGGGCCTCGTCGTCGCCGGCCGCGCGGGCCGCCATCTGGGCCTCGAACCGGGCCCGCTGATCCCTGGGATCGGTGAGCTCGGAGAACGCGTTGGCGATCTCCCGCCCGCCGATGATCAACTCGAAGCGATCGGTGATGGACGGATCTGCAGCGTTGCGCCGAGCCAGGGGCGAGATCTCCACCGGGTGGTGGGTCACGAAGGTGGGATTCACCAGGGTGGGCTCCACCGCAACGTCGTATACCTCAGCGAGGAGCTTGCCTGGACCCCAGCCCTCGGGCGCGTCGACGTCCTTGGCCTTCAGCCAGGCCCGCAGCGCGGCCGGGTCGTCCATGGCCTCGTCGGAGAGACCGGCGGCCTCCTGCACCGCTTCTCGAAGGCTGATCCGGCGCCAGGGCGGCGAGAGGTCCAGGATCCCGTCTTCACCGAAGGGCACCTGGAGGGTCCCCAGGATCTCCTCGGCGAGGCCCGTCACCAGGGTCTCGGTGAAGTCCATCAGGTCCTCATAGGTAGCGTAGGCCTGGTAGAACTCCAGCATGGTGAACTCGGGGTTGTGCCGTGGAGACAATCCCTCGTTGCGGAAGTTGCGGTTGATCTCGTAGACCCGCTCCATGCCCCCCACCAGGAGACGCTTGAGGTACAGCTCCGGCGCGATCCGGAGGTAGAGGTCGATGTCCAGGGCGTTGTGGTGCGTGATGAATGGCCGGGCCGCGGCGCCACCGGGTACCGGGTGCATCATGGGGGTCTCCACCTCCATGAAGTCCCGCTCGTCCAGTGTCCGACGGATGTGGCTGATGACTCCGGCCCGCACCCGGAAGATCTCCCGGACGTCGTCGTTGACGATGAGGTCCACGTACCGCTGCCGGTACCGGGCCTCCACGTCCTGCAGCCCGTGGAATTTTTCTGGCAAGGGGCGAATCGCCTTCGAGAGGATCCGCACCTCCGTCGCAGCCAGGGACAACTCACCGGTACGGGTGCGCATCAGGGCCCCGCGCACCCCGACGATGTCCCCAACCTCGAATTTCTTGAAAACGCCGTACTCGTCCTCGCCCACCGCATCCCGGCGCACGAAGACCTGGAGGTCTCCGCTGCGGTCTTTCAAGTGGAAGAAAGACGCCTTGCCCATGATCCGCAGGGTCATGATCCGACCGGCGATTATACCGGGGATGGCCTCCGCCTTCAGGGCCTCGGCGTCCTTCTCGCCGGCGACCTCGCGAAGCGACGCTGTGGAGTGCTCAGGGGTGAAGTCGTTGGGGTAGCCGCTCACCCCGGCGTCCTCGATCCGATCGAGGCGGGCCAGGCGATTGCGGATGTGCTCGTTCATCTCCAAGGTCACGATGGGTCTCCTTCCTTCTCCAGGTGATAGCGGCGTACGACGAACTCGATCTCGATGTCTTCCAGCACCCGGGTCCCTCGCTTCGCCACGTCCAGGATCCGACCGACCAGACCCTTGTCCGGGGTGATGCCCCGGCCCTCGAGCCAGAACTGCACGTTGGCCGCGCCGCTCATGGGGCCCACCTCGATCACCTGGGTCCGACCGAACTCCGACGCGGGGACGCCGGAGTAGATCCGATCCTCCAGCCAGGTGGCGCCGAGTTTGCGCGCTTTTCGAATAGCGGCTGCGTGGACGCCGGTGGAGGTGCGGAACGCGTCGCCTCCGACCATGGGGTAGTTGTTCTGGATGTTCCAGCGGGTCGCTATCGCGGCCTGCTTGCAGTAGAGCATGAGCTTGCTCAGGTCGTTGTCGATGACCCCGAGGAGCTTCAGGTTCATCAGGATCTGATCCATGGGCGCGTTGCCCACCCGCTCGCCGATGCCCAGCGCGGTGCCGTGGACCCGGGTCACCCCGGCCTCGATCGCATGAATGCTGTTGGTCAGTCCCATGCCGCGATCGTTGTGACCGTGCCAGTCGAGCTCCACGTCCTTGCCCATGCCCTTGATGATCTCCCGGGTGAACCGGATCAGGGCCTTGAGCCCGTCGGGGGTGGCGTGGCCGACGGTGTCTGACAGGCAGATCCGCCGTGCGCCGCTCTCGACGGCCACGTGGTAGAGCGGGTAGAGGGTGTCCGGCTTTGCGCGGGTGGTGTCCTCGGTGACGAAGGTCACGGGGAGACCCGCATCGCTCGCCCGCTTCACCGCCTCGCGAACGAGGCGCAGCATCTTGTATCGGTCCCATTCCTCGACGAACTGGCGGATCGGGCTGGTGCCGATGAACGCCAGAACCTCGATCTTGACCCCGGTCTTCTGGGAGATCTCTATGATCGGATCCACGTCCTTGTCCAGGGTGCGGGCCGCCGCGCAGGGCTTGATCTTCAGCTTCGCCGCTGCGATCTCCTTCGCCATCTCCAGCACGTCGCGGTAGGGCTTGCGCCCGGCCCCGGGGAGACCGATGTCCGCGTACTGGATCCCCAGGTCGTTCATGGTGTGGAGGAGCATGATCTTGTCCGCCACGGGGGGATCCACCGCTGAGGGGCTCTGGAGCCCGTCCCGGAGGGTTTCGTCCAGGAAATACAACGGCCCCGTGGTTACCGGAGTCCTCTTGTCCACGGTATTCCAGTCGTAGATGATCTCGTCTTCACGGAAGGGCGTCCCATCCGGAGGAGTTCCATTCTGATCACTCATCGCTGTGCCTCTCGCGGTTTCCTCTACGCCCCCGGCGGAGGGCTATAATTTATGGTTGTAGGGGAAACGGAAGTTGAGCAGGAGGAAGGCCTGCCCTACGTGCCAGAAAGCGTTCTTGGTACCCACCTTCCAGAACTTCCCGCCCAGCTCCATGGGAATATAGAACTGGGAAGCCCACCCAAGGGTGAGGAGGAAGGAGCGGTGGAGCTTGAACTCGACAGCCGCCTTCGCGTCCAGGCCGACGTCGAGAAGGTGGTTCTTCCCGATCTTCGGATTGTCGGACTCGAGAAAGGCGTACATGGCCAGGAGCCCGGCGCTGACATCGAACCTGAACCGGTTGGTGGAGAGCGGCGCAATACCGAACGCGATGGGGCGGAACACAGCCCCGTACATCTGGGTGTTGTTGTACTTCGGGCTGATGAAGATCGTATCCGGAATCAGGGCGAGGACCATCGGAGAGATCCGGATCTCCCGCGCCTTCATGATCGAGCTTCGGAACTTCTTGGGGATCATGTTCTTGTTCGCCCGGATCGTCTCGTTGTCGATGATAGCGGACTTATAGGTCTTCAGGCCGAAGTGGAGGAACTGGTCCGACTGCACCGGGCCGGTGATCATATGGACGGCGGGCCCGATGCCGATCTGCACGGGGATCGAGGTCTTGCCGGCTCGGCGCGGCGGGGCCTTCTTCGGCTTTTTACCGTGCTTCTTTTTTTTCTTGCCCTTCTTCCCGTGCTTCTTCTTCTTGAACTTCTTCTTCGGCTTCTTCGGCTTCTTCTTCTGGAGCCCGGCAGGGACGGTGCCGGGTCCTGCTGAAAGCGGACCGACTCCCAAGGCCAGCCCCAGACAGACGAGCAGGACGACGAGGAGCCGTCTCATTGCGCGCCCCCCCCGCTCTTCCAACCGCCGGAGGGTCCCGCGGCCGGCGCAGCCGCGTCGGGAAGATCGCCACCGGGGACACCGCCACACCCGTTCTTGAGCAACGCCTCGAGGCGTGGCCCCCAGTCCTTATCCTCCTCCATCCAGAGCTTCTGGATTTCGAAATCCAGCGTGCTCGTGAAGCCATGCTTCTGGAGGAGCTGATCGATGAGGGCAACCCGGGTCATCTCGTCCATGCAGACCAACTCGCCGACCAGGCGGATCACCGCCTCCGGGTCACCGGCCTCGCCGCACTCCGGCTCCTGGATCACCTCGACCCGGTAGCCCGACAGCTGCCCTTCGAAGGACGGGCGCTTCGTCCCCTGGATCACCCACAGACTGGACCACTCGTCCTTGTAGATCACGTCCCAATCGTGGATCGCCAGGAGGGTGAACCGCTTGTAGACGGGATGGATGATTGGCTCATCAGGGGTGCCCTCCTCCAGGCGGATCTGGAGCACAGGATACTGTGAATGACTCAGACAGAAGATCCGGTTCTCCCAGATCAGGTCTACCACGCAGTACAGCGGGTCCATGATATCCAACCCGTCCTCCTCCACCCGACGCATCAGGTAGGGCATGCTGGCGAACTCCCGGGTCCCTGGCTCGTAGTCGCATCGCCGCCACCAACGGGCGCGGTAGTCACGCCAGCCCTCGGCGTCGTACTCGCACTCCCACTTGGAGTGCTGACCCTCGCTCCCCCAGCGGTCGTGCATGGCGCTCCAGATGCAGGCCCAGTACCCCTTGAGGTCGACGCGGCAGCACGCTGTCTTGCAGTCCCCGTACTCGGGGCGGGATTCCCAGCTTCGGTCGATCCGGTAGCCGAGGAAGCGATCACGGCCCTTGAGGATGTGCAGCTCCATGTTGCGATAGGCCAGCGCAGTCTCCTCGCTCTTCCGGGCGATGTGTCCGGTCATGAGCATCATGGGATCGTGCTCGCCCAGCAGTACCGGGTGCGAAACCGGGAAGTCGCTCATGTACGCGTTGATCCGCACCAGGAAGTTCATGACAGTCTGGGCGTGACCCAGCTCGTTCATGCCGCATTTCTCGTGGAGCTCCTCCCAGGAGGGAGGAATCTCACCGTCCTCGATGGCGAAGAGCTTCTTCTGCTCCTCCTCTTTATCCTTCTCCTGGATCCAGGCCTCCACCAGCTCCAGACGCCTGAGATGATCGCTGAGATCTGTCTCCATGCCCGTGTGCGCTGCCTGGAACTCGTCGACGAACTCCCGGGTTTTCTCCTGCTGGGCCTGGAGCTTCTCGTCGAGGGCTAACTCCTTCTTGGCGATGGCCTCGAAGATCCGTGGTTCGAGTTCGGCCAGGCCGGAGATCTGGAACTCCGTGGCCTGCATCCGCTGTTCGAGGCGCTCGATACGCTCCTCGGTCTTGTCCCCGCTCTTGCAGCCCTGAAGGCCTAAAAGGGCGAGCACGGTGAGCGTCACGGTCAGGCGCGGACGCGCGCTACACAAGGAGAACTTCGCTTGTCATGGGTTTCCTCCTGGAGGCCTATGCTATATCAGAACATAGTGCCATTCAAGCGTCCAAACCCCGCCTTATAGGATGGGACGGCCGATGCGGCCAGCCCGGA
The DNA here is from genome assembly GCA_964576155.1 of uncultured Myxococcales bacterium. Lineage (GTDB taxonomy): Bacteria > Myxococcota_A > UBA9042 > CAIXZC01 > CAIXZC01 > CAZNWW01. The sequence continues at coordinate 8,553 of CAZNWW010000031.1, forward strand.
CCGTGCTCCAGCCATCCCTGTTGATTCCTGTGCTAATACGCCTGCTCGAAGGCTGCGGGCTGGGCATTCAGACCCGAATCGCCCGTGGGGCCGTCGATGCGAACCCTCCCTTCCCCTCCGTTGCCGCCGCCGTTGGAGCCGCCCGGCCCACCGGAGGCGTCCAGACTCCCGCTGCCGGAAGGATTGACCACCGTAAGATAGATGCTCCCTCCTGCACCGCCGCCGCCGTCTCTCTGATAAATGTCGTCATGGAGATGTTTGCCTGCCTGCCCGCGAGCCTCGATGGTGCCTTCGAGGACCAGATTGGCGACCGCCATCCACACGATACCGGCGCCCCGGCCGGCGCCCGAGTGGTCCAGGAGCGGGCCATACTGGTCTCCGCCCGCCTGGCCGCCGCCGCCCCCCAGATGCAGGTGCGACAATTCGGGCTCACCATACGGTTCCGCGCCCTGACCGCCCGGGCCGACGAAGTCGGTCCCGGTCGAGGCGCCTTGAGTGCCCGCCGTGCTGTACGCGCCGCCGCCGCCGCCCATGCCGTCTTCATCGCTGATCGCGCCGCCGCCGCCGCCGTAGTTCGCCTCATTCGCGAACGCCCCGGGGCCGGCCACACCCTCGCCCTGGCTGCCCCACGGATGCTGCCCCGAGCCGTTGCCTTGCCGGTAGCCCAGGGCCGACGCGTCCACCCTGCCGCCCGAATTCACTGTGAGGGCACCGTAAACGCGGAACGCTACGATGCCCCCCTTCTGGCCATTCCACGGCGATGAGGTGAGCACACCCCCGTCCATAACCGTCACGTTGTCGAAGTTCGGAACGCGCTGGACCACTACCTTCTGGCTGTCCCCCTCATAGCTGCCGCCCAGCGCGTCCTCCAACGTGAGGGTGACGCCGTCCACCACCGCGACTCGCCCGAATTCGTACAGGCCAACGGCGCCGTGGTCATCCACCGTGCCCTGGAGATTCACGATGATGACCTCGTCACCCTGAACGATACCCGACGGGGCCTCGGCCAGCGTGACCTGGTGATCCCCTTCCCCGGCGACGCCGACCACAGGGTACGCGGGCGCCAGCCCCTCGACATCCAGGAGGTAGGCGCCGCTGACCACCAGGTCGCCATCCGCACCGGTCCCCACCAACCAAAGACACTCCCCGGCGATCGTGCAGAACTTGCCGTCACCGCAGGGCGCACCCGGCCCGGCTGAAGCGTTCTCGCATTCCAATTCCGGAAGGCAGGTATCAAACGTACAGGGGTCCCCGTCGTCGCAGTGGCCGTCATCCGTGCACTGGACGCACGAGTTCTGGTGGCAAAACGGCAAAGCCACGCCGCATTGTTCGTCATCCACGCACTCGTCCCCTGTGCAGGCGTTGGAATCATTACACTCCAACGGCGGGCCGGACTGGCACTCACCACCTGCACAGAAATCTCCGTCGCTACACGCGTTCAGGTCGTCGCATTGGTCCTGGTTAGGGACGAATTGGCACCCTTCCCCGACAGTGCAGTAGTCGTCGGTGCACGGATTGCCGTCATCGCAGTCGATCATGTCACCGGGGTGGCACAGGCCGTCGGCGCAGTAGTCTCCGTCGGAACACGCGTTCAGGTCGTCGCACTGTTCCTCGTTGGCAGCGAACTGGCACCCGTCCTGGGCATCGCACTCATCGTCTGTGCACGGGTTGTTGTCGTCACAGTCCAGGGTTCCCGCAGACACGCAGGACCCATCGGAGCACACGTCCCCCGTGGTACAAGCGTTCCCGTCGTCACAGGGCACCGTGTTGTTCGTGGAGACACAGCCGGAGACCGGGTTGCAGGAGTCTGTCGTGCAGACGTCATCGTCGTCGCAATCCAGGAGCCCGGCGTGGACACAGCTCCCGTCCGCACAATGGTCCCCCTCGGTGCATGCGTTACCGTCGTCGCAGGACGCGGTGTTTGCCGTGTTCGAACAGGAGCCGTCCAAGGCACACTCATCATCGGTGCAGGGGTTGCCGTCGTCGCAATCCAGCGCGGGACCGGGGACGCACTGCCCGGCCTGGCAGGAGTCGTTCAAAGTGCAAGGATCTCCATCGGTGCACGAGCCGAGGATGTCCTCGTGGTCACAGCCGCCGCCGGGGAGGCAGATGTCCTTGGTGCAGGGGTTCGCATCATCGCAGTCAAGGGACCCCTCGCCCACGCACTCCCCGTCCACGCACATGTCCGAGATCGTGCAGGTGTTCTGGTCATCGCAGGGGTCAGAGTTGGCGACGTACTGGCAACCGCTCAAGTTGTCACAGGAGTCGTCGGTGCACAGGTTCCCGTCGTTGCAGGACAGGAGAACGCCACCAACGCAGACGCCGTCTGCGCAGACGTCCCCGATGGTGCAGACATCCGCGTCGTTGCAGGGGAGGGTGTTGTCCTCGTGGACACAGCCCGTCGCAGGATCACAGTAATCCGTGGTGCAGGGGTTTGCGTCGTCGCAGGTGTCGGTCTCCACGGACTCGCAGAGCCCCAGGACACAGTGGTCGCCCATGGTGCAGGGATTACCGTCGTCGCAGGGCGCCACGTTGTTGGTGTAGACGCAGCCGAAATCAGAGTCGCAGGCGTCGTCGGTGCAGACGGTGCCGTCGTCGCAGGAGATCTCAGGCCCGTGGATGCACTCGCCGCCTTCGCATTGGTCACCCACGGTGCAGATGTCCCCATCCTCGCAGGGGGCGGTGTTAGGGGTCGGTATGCAGCCTACCTCCGGCTCGCAGAGGTCGTCGGTGCAGACGTTGCCGTCGTTGCAGTTCGCGCTCGTGCCGCCAATGCATTCACCCTTCTCGCAGAAGTCCGCTATGGTGCAGAGATCCTCGTCGTCGCAGGGGAAGCCCTCGTTGTCATCAGCGAAGTCGCACTCCCCGGTCTCGGGATCACACACGGAGGCAAGGCAGGGCGCGTCCGGACCCTCGGGGTCCAGGCAGTCGACGAGGGTGTCAAGATCCACCTTGCAGAGGTAGGGGCTCATGGCGGTGTCGCAGGAGAGGATCCCGTTGCAGAGGTCCCCGTCCTCGAGCTTGCCGCAGTCATCGTCCACGACGCAGTCGCAGTCGATGGCCACTCCCGCGCAGGCGCCGTTCAAGCACTGGTCTGCCACGGTGCAGGGATCCAGGTCGTCACAGGGCGCCATGTTGTTGTCATAGACACAGCTCCCCGTGGCCGGGTCGCACATGTCATCGGTGCAGACGTTACCGTCGTCACAATCCATCGGGGTGCCCACGAAGATCCCCTGTTCGCAGATGTCGCTCACCGTGCAGAGATCCCCGTCGAGGCACTCGATATAGTTCAGCGCAATGTACTCGCAGCCGTCCGCGCCGTTGCAGACGTCGTCGGTGCAAGGGTTCTCGTCGTCGCAGGTCTCCTCGTCGACGTCCACGTCGCAGTCGTCGTCCAAGCCATTGCAGACCTCCGCTACGGGGTCACCCGCGAGGCAGGCTGAGAGGCCATCATCGGTGCAGACCCGGACGCTCTCGCAGGTCCCGAACACACTCTCTACGGAGCAGGGTGTGGACAGCCCGAGTTCAATGGACTTGTCAGAGCACTCGCAGGTACCGGTGACGGAGACACACTGCATCAGGGTCGCGCCGGAGACGACATCCTTCTCCAGGCATACGAAGTGACCCGCCGTTACAGCCCAGGGCAAGAGACATCAGGGCAAATACTACAACGAGATCTCTCCGGAACATGGGCTCTCCTCGCTTCGGGAATGCCTTCGAAAATGCGATGTCGGCTCCTCCCCTATCCCAACCCCCCGCCAGACCCGGCCTCACAGGATGGGACGACCGATGCGGCCAGCCCGAACCGTGCTCCAGAGAAGCAGGCAGCGGGCCGGGTGGACCCGGTCCCGCGGAAAGGCCCCCCTGGCGCGGCTGTCCAGGGAGGCGCCGCCTCCGTAATCCAGGGCTAGAACGTACCATTCGTCCACGGCGAGATCCACCGGTGTCCCCTTCCGCACGGCGCCCTCCACCTCCCCCCGTGACCAGAGCGACAGGAAGGCGCTCTCGACCCGGTACACAAGGGAGCGCGTCCCACGGGCCGTCTCCTCTTGCGGGGGCAGAAGCAGGTCCCGCTCGGCCCGCACAACGGGAACGCCGTCCAGTCGCCAGACGTCACCGTCAGGCTCAACCCGCTCACCCGGGAGCCCCAGGACCCGTCCCAGGAAGCGCTCCCCTGCGCCCCCGGCCACTACCAGGGTGCCCCGCTCCAATGGATCCGTTCCTGAGCCGGTCCGGCACGCGGCCACCTCCCCGGGCGCCAGGGCCGGCAGGGATGCGGGGTTGTCTGCGTCCAGGAGGACCCACCCGGGAACGGTCAACGCCAGGACCACCAGGGCGGGGGTCCAGTGGAGGAACCCCAGGATGGCCACGATCGCCGGCGACGGCGCAGCCCCGCCAGCCCGCGCAACGGATCGGACCGCCAGGGGGGCGGCCACGAGCCACGCAGGAAGCAGGAGGAGCACAGCGACCGGCCAGACCCGGGCGGTCAGGCCAAGGCCCAGGAGGACCGCTATCACCGAAGCGCTGACGGATATCCAGGTCATGGCCGCAAGCAGCCGGCCCGGGCCAACGAGGGCCAGCCCCGGCACCAGCCAGGTAAGGGTGCGAGCCAGCCAGCTCGGGCTCCCGGCGCGTTCCCACTGCCGCAAGGACACCCCCCCTACCTATTCGCAGACAGTGACGTTGGTGTTCTTGGAGCAACCGAAGTCGTTGCAGTCGACGAACCCGTTGCCGTCGTTGTCGATGCCGTCGGCGCAGGTCTCGTCGCTGCCTTCGCAGAAGTCAACCGCGGCTGCGTCCATGCAGGAGTAGTCGCCACAGTCGAAGTAACCGTTCCAGTCGTTGTCGATACCGTCGGAGCAGGTCTCCGGTGTGTCCTCGGAGGTCTGCACCGGCGACTTGCAGACCATGACATCTGGGTTCTTCGAGCAGGAGTAGTCCCCGCAGTCGGTGAACCCGTTTCCGTCGTTGTCGCAGCCGTCCGAGCAATGCTCGTCGGTCTCTTCCTCGTCGGCCTTAGCGCCGCAGCAACCCACGCCGTCACACGCGGGGTCTTGACAGTCGGTGAGGCCGTCCTCGTCGTTGTCCGCGCCGTCCCCGCAGAGCGCCAGCTCCTCCTCCACCTCGCAGAGGAGGCATTCGGAGGTCATCCACAAGGGCTCCGCCAGGTCCTCGCGGTCACAGGCCCACGCCGAAGCGAGGGCGAGGATGACGAGGAGGCTTCGTTGAGAGGTGGTCATCTCAGGTCTCCTCCGGGGGCTCGGCTGAGTACTTGGCCTCGATGGCCCGGATGAAGCTGCGGAAGTAGAACACGGCGGAGACCAGGGAGAACGCCAGGGAGATCAGGATGAAGGCGTTGCCGAGGAGATTGAAGTCCGCCGGATCCAGGCTCGGAAAGAAGGGCACCGGGTACTCGTAGTGGATGATCAGCGCGCCGATGCCGAACATCTGGAACGCGGTCTTGAACTTCCCGGCCTTGATCACGTGCACCGTGAGCCCCTCGGAGATGGCGAGGGTGCGGAGGCTGTTGATGGAGACCTCCCGCATGATGATCAGGATCACGATCCACGAGTCCACCCGGCCGAGCTGGACCAGCGCGACCAGGGTGGCCAGGACAAGCAGCTTGTCCGCCACGGGATCCAGGAATTTCCCGACCAGGGTGATCATGTTCCAGCGGCGGGCCAGGTAGCCATCCAGGTAGTCGGTGATCGCGGCCAAGCCGTAGAGGAACAGGCTCAGCCAGCAGTAGAACTCGCTCTCCCCGAGGGTATAGGCCACGGACCCCCCGGAAACGCCCGGCCGGTACTCGGACATGAGGATCCCAAGTATGACGAAAGGGATCGCCACGATGCGACCCATTGTCAGAATGTTCGGAAGGTTCCAGAGCTCCTTCCTGATGTCTCGCGCAGCCTCGGCCACGACCTCACCTCCAGCCGGCCCCTAAGATACGGCCTCTCCCCCTCGCGCGCAACCGCAGTTCGTGGGTTACATGATCGTGATCCCGAGGAGCTCCCGCACCGCGGCGTACTCGTCGGAGATCATGTACAGGATCAGGTCGTCCACCAGCTCGTCGGGCTTGACCCGCGCCAGGGGCGAGGTGTGGTTCTGGATGAGGGTGGACGCGAGGGGCATGTCGTTGCAGATGATCAATCCTGCACGACACGCGGTCTTCTCGACCCCGCCCAGCCAGCGGGCCAGGCTGATCTCGCTGCCCTTCTTCCTGAGCTCTCCGATGTGTCCCTTGAGCTCCTCGTGCACCCGCGGCCGGAACGCGGAGGCCATCTCTTTGCGCAGCCGCACATGGTGCTTGGGGTCGCCCGCTGGCTCCGGGAGGTTCGGGAACATGAACTTCATGGTGTTGAGGAGCAGGACCTTCAGGTTGTCCCGATCCAGCACGCCGGCGAGTGTGTGGTGTGGCAGGAAGAGGGACAGGTTGCGTCCCACCGCGTAGCGGATCTCCTTGCCGCGGCGCCCCTCGAGCATGTCCTTTCCTGCGACGAGGCAGGGGGGCAGGGTGCTCTCCTTACGGAGACCCGTGAGCGTCTCGTTGAGGTACACGTCCGCGGCCTGAACCCCGAAGACCCTTGCTACGGCCCCGAGGATCGCCAGGAGGATGCGCCCCTCCTCGGGATCCACCTTGTTCCGCTTGCTGAAGCCTGCCTCCTTGGGGGATGGCAGGGCCAGACGCCCACCGATGCGCTCGTAGAGGATCCGGAGGACCTCGCTGAGGCTCCAATCCTCTTCGTCCGCGACCACGAGATCAGCCCATTGGGTCAGGGTCAGGGTCACAGGCTTGAGCTTCAGGGCTGCGCTGGTGAAGCGCTCGTAGAACTGGTTCTCCTTGTCGGAGGCGACGTTCAAGGCCACCAGGATCCCCGCAACGCACCAGGCCCGGTCGTGCTGGCGCATGCTCGAGTAGATGCGTCGGAGCTGCCGGAGATACTCCATGTTCCTGGGATCCCGCCGTACGAGGTCCCGATAGAGGTCAACAGCCTTGTCGTGCTCTTCCGCACCGGCCATGAGGCTGGCGAGGCGCTCCCGGACCTTGAGGTTGCCGGGCGCCAGCTCGAGGGCCTTCTCAAGATGCTCACGGGCCAGCGCCTCGTCCCCGTGCTTCTCCAGCGCGATGACGGCCAGGTTCTGGTGGAGGGTCCGCCGCAGTTCCTTCGGGCCGGCGTCCCCGAGCCGGCCCAGCTGCCGCTCGTAGATCTCCCGTTGGAAGCCCCAGTCCCCCTTGTCCACCGCCAGACCATCCAGGCGCTCGAAGGCCTCCAGCCGTCCGGGGTCGTCATCGAGCGCGCGCTCGAAATGGGGCGCCGCGGCCTCTCCGTTCTTGAGGTAGTCTGCCATGATCACGCCCTGGGTCATGGCCGCAGCCGCCCGAGCGGCGGGCTCGGTCTCGAGCCCCTCGATCTTTCCGAGGGCCTCCAACGCGCATTGGAAGTCATCACGCTTGAGCGCGGCCTCGCTGCACTTGACCCAGGCCACACGCGCATCGGGCTTCAGGTCCGCAGCCTCACGATATGCCTCGTCT
>CAZNWW010000032.1:0-16029 GCA_964576155.1 uncultured Myxococcales bacterium
TCAGGGTATCTGCGGCACCAAGGTCTGCGGCGACGACGGCTGCGGCGGCTCCTGCGGCACCTGTACTCCCGAGTGCCAGGGCGACGGCGACGGGACCTTCTCTGCGAAGTCAAACGCCTGTGCCCTCGGTCAATGCGCGACCTTCGTGGGCTGCGCTGCGGCCTATGCTTGTGACGGCGCCCTGTCCAAGGAAGACGGCGCCGCCTGCGCCGCCGCCTGCGAGAATGATGACGACGATTACTGCGCGGCGACGTACACCTGCGAGGGCGTAGCGTGCGTGGGTCAGTTGGACAACGGCGACTCCTGCGACGAGGATGCAGACTGCACCAGCGACAACTGCCGCAAGGAGATCAGCTCAACCAACTTCTACTGCGCGGCTGCGGGCCGCGAATGCTCCGACCAGGGCGGCGACGGCTACGACTCCGGCGGCGTCGAGGATCCGTGGATCTGCACCGACGTCGACGTCTCCGTGGAATGCGCGGCTGCGACCCTCTGCGATACCTGGTTCGGGCGCTACTGCGACAACGACAACCTCTGGACTCTCGGCACCGGCACGTCCTACACCTGCGATGTCGGCGAGTATTGCCTCGCCGGCCTGCACTACTCCGACAAGCGCTGTAACGGCGGCGTCGGCACTGCCGGTGCGTGCGACGCGGTGGGCAATTTCGCGGGGGGCTGCTCCGACGAGACGGCCCTGGGTGCGCTCCATTGCGAGGGCGTGAACTGGACCACCGTGGGTCCGGCATCCTGCTGCGAGGACGACGGCGCCGGCGCCGGCGTGGCCTCGGACCCATGTGCGAGCATGCATGTGGACTGTGTCGCCGGCCGCACCTGTGCGGACGGCGCGGACAGCTGCCAGATGGTCACTGCGGGCACCACCTGTGACGTCAGCGGCTACTGCATAGCGACCGAACCCGACTGGTGCGCCTCCGGCAAGGCCAACGGCGAGGAATGTGCCGGCGACTACGAGTGCGCCAGCAAGCATTGCGATCCAGACCTGGCTGGTGTCGACCGCTGCCACATCACGGAGACCTCCTGCGTCCAGGATCACACCGGCGCTGAGACGGTCACCGGCGCGGGTTTCTGCGTCATCGCCACGGGCTTCCGGGTCTGCACCAACGCGCTCTGGAGCCCGACGGTGACCAACTGCGTGGGCTGCGAGAGCTGCACCGCCGGCGCCTGCCAGGACGACAACTCCCAATGCGTCCAGTCCAGCTGGGACGGCTGCATCGGGACCTGCTTCAAGACCCGGTCCAACAGCGGTACCTGCATCGCCGGGGTCTGCGGCACAGACACCCTGGCCGTCGGCGTCGGTACAATCTGCGACGCCGGTTCGGAGATCGCTCCCTCCGCTACGGGGTACTGCGACGCGACGATCATCTGTATTACGGCCGATTGCACAGCGGATCTCGCCTACCGGGGTTGCGACGCGACGGGCAACGACTGCACCGACACCGGCGCAGTCGACGCCGGGGAGTGGAACGCTCCCCTCGGCACAGCGATCTCTGTAACCGAGACGGACTCCGACACGAACATCGGCGACCTCGCCTGCCAGTCCGCCGTGGGCTTCAAGTGCGACGACACAGACCACTGCTCCGGGGACGATTGGTACGACGGCTACACCTGTGACGGCACCGGCGTCTGCGACGACGACGTCGACGACATCGGCTGCTGCGAACACGTGGACTGCGCCTCGACCCAGTACTGTGACATAGACCACGCCTGCAAGGACCTGCCTACCTGCGCGAAGCAGGACGTGGGCATCGGCCTTGGGTACATCTGGCAGGCGGATACCGAGGATATCTACAGCCAATGCGCCGAGACCGCCTGGGACGGCTGCGACGGCATCTGCCAGAAGACCAAGTCCAACACGGGCTTCTGCTCCGGTATCAACGCCACCTGCGACACTGCCACCGCCACCATCGCGGCCGGGACCGTCTGCGTGGCCGGCGGAGAGGTCGATCCCGGCACGAGCGGCATCTTCTGCGACATGGCGGTGACCTGCGCCACCGGGACCTGCACTGCCCAGACCCACTACCGCGGCTGCTCCGCTACCGGCTCCGGCTGCGTGGATGTCAACAAGCAGAACGCTTCCTTGTGGAACACGCCCGCAGGAGAGGTGGTTGCAGAGAGCGTCTACAAGCTCGGCACCACCTGCGCCACCGATGGGAACGCCCTCTGCCAGGTCGCACCACACTGCACTGGCGATGTCTACTATGCCGGCTACACCTGCGACGGCGGCGGCACCTGCGATCAGGACACCCAGACAGCGGGTTGCTGCACGAACGCAGGCTGCGCTACTTCCGAGTACTGTGTGGTCACGACCCACACCTGCACCGACCTGCCGGTCTGCTCCAAGCAGCAAGGGACCAACGGGTACACCTTCCAGGGTGGCTCCGAGGATCTCTGGGACGACTGTGCGGACGATGGAGCGTGGGACGGCTGCATCGGCACCTGCATCAGGACGAAGTCCAACTCGGGCCTATGCTCCGGCACCGGCTTCACTTGCGGGACCAGCCAGGGCTTCGTGCCCACCGAGGGCAAGGTCTGCGACGCCGGCCTCGAGGTCTTGGCGAGCCAGGCCATCAAGTGCACCGGCAGCATCGACTGCGTGTCCGGTGATTGCTCCGCTTCCCGGTACTGGCTGGGCTGTTCCGGCACGGACACCACCTGTTCCGACACTGACAAAACCCTCGCCGCGGTGAACTGGAACGCGCCGGTGGGCACCATTATCGACACCACCGAGTACAAGGTGGGCGCCACATGCTCCAACTCAGTGGACTACTGCCAGCTTACGGACCATTGCTCCGGGGACGACTGGTTCGCAGGCTATGCCTGTGACGGCGCTGGCGACTGCCTCTCCGACCTCGGCGACCAGGGTTGCTGCGATCACTCGGATTGCGTCGCTGCCGAGTACTGCAAAAACGGCGACCACCAGTGCACCGCGCTGCCGCTCTGCGCCAAGCGCTCCGTCGGCAGCTACGGCTACATGCTCCAGGTCGCGGGCGAGGATGTCTTCAACGCGTGCGCTCCCAGTGGCTGGAATGGCTGCCAGGCGGCCTGCGTAAAGACTGCGTCCAACTCGGGCGTCTGCTCCGGCACTGACTACGCCTGCGGGACCGCCACGGCGAACATCACCCTGAACGGGAAGGTCTGCGCCGGCCCGGGTCTCGAGGTGAGCCCGTCGGTCTCTGTCTACTGTGACGTGGCCATCGACTGCGTCGACAACGAGTGCACAGCGGATCGTTGGTTCCGGGGCTGCGCGACGGGGACCACCACGTGCACCGACACGGGGCACGTGGGCGTGACGATCTGGTACGCGAGCAACGGCCAGGTGATCGACGAGACCACCAGCCACACCGCCGGTCTCCTCAGCGGCGTGAGCTGCTCCGCCGACACGTCGGCTTGCGACGATACGGACCATTGTGCCGGCGACGACTGGTATAACGGCTTCACCTGCAACGGCACCGGCTCCTGCAGCCAGAGCGTCGGCGACCTGGGTTGCTGCAACCACACCGACTGCGGCTCTGCGAGCTACTGCAACGAGACGGATCATCAATGCACCGCGCTGCCGCTTTGCACCAAGCGCAGCGCCACTGCGTACGGGTACCAGCTCCAGGTCGTTACCGAAGATATCAGGAACGAGTGCACGGACAGCGGCTTCAACGGCTGCGCCAGCACCTGCATGAAGACCAAATCCAACTCTGGCTTCTGCTCCGGCACCGGCCAGTCTTGCGGCACCTCGACCCAGGGGCTCGTTGTGGCAGGCAAGGTCTGTAACAGCGGGAACGAGGTGAATCCGTCCGTCACAAACGCGTGCGACATCACCGTCGACTGCGCCACCGGCGACTGCGCCGTCCTGACCTACTACCGGGGCTGCGTGGCCGGCGCCACGTCCTGTGTGGACAACAACCGCCAGACCGGACCGGAGTTCGAGGCCGGCATCGGAACCGTGATCGATGAGACCACCTACAAGGTCGGCACCACCTGCTCCACGACGAGCACGGGCCACTGCCAGCTCCAGGGGCACTGCGTGGGCGACGATTGGCTCGCCGGTTATATCTGCGACGGAAACGGCGGCTGCACCATCTCCGCCGGGGACGCCGGTTGCTGTGAGAACACGGACTGCACTACCACCCAGTACTGTAACCTGGGCACCCACGCGTGCACCGCGTTGCCGCTGTGCACCCAGCAGCACAGCACGCAGGCCTACGGCTACGAGAACCAGGCCGACGGCGACGATCTGTGGGACGAGTGCTCCGCAGGCTCCTGGACCAGCTGTGTCGGAGCCTGCGTGAAGCGCGCCACTGGCGGTGACGAGTGCGACGGCAACGGCGCTTGCTATTCCTTCGAGTACTCCTTCCTCGCCGCGGGGAAGGTTTGCGACGCCGGCGCCGAGGTGGCGCCCTCCGGGACGAACAGCTGCACCACCTCGTACGACTGCGTCTCCGGCGCATGCAGCGTAACTCGCTACTGGCTGGGTTGCTCCAGCGTGAACAGCTCCTGCGTTGACACCGGCAAGGTGACAGCCGGTACGAACTGGTTCGCGCCCGCAGGCACGGTGGTGGATACCACCGAGTACAAGGTGGGCTCCTCCTGTCAGACCGCGACTACGTTCTGTGACACGACGGACCACTGCTCCGGCGACGACTGGTGGGACGGCTTCACCTGCGACGGCGTCGGCTCCTGCACCGGCGACATGGCCGACCTGGGTTGCTGCAACCACTCGGACTGCGGCGCCACCGAATACTGCGCCTCCGCCGACCACCAGTGCACAACCTTGCCCCTGTGCACCAAGCGGAGCGCCACAGCCTTCGACTACGCTTTCCAGACCACCAGCGAGGATCTCCGGAACGAGTGCGCTCCGAGCGGCTGGAACGGCTGCTCCAGCACCTGCGAGAAGACCAAGTCCAACACGGGCTACTGCTCCGGCACAGCGGCCACCTGCGGCAGCGGCACCACCACGGTAGCTGCCGGTAAGGTCTGCGGCAACGGCAACGAGGTCACACCGTCGGTGGCGTTCTTCTGCGACGTCTCCGTCGACTGCGTCGGCAGCTCCTGCTCCGCTGACATGTGGTACCGCGGCTGCATCGGCGGCGGGACCTCCTGCGGCGACACCGGAAAGGTCACCGCAGGAACCTGGTACTCGGGCGCAGGCGTCGTGATCAATGAAACCGCAGCCAACACCGGTGCCAGCGTTGGGAGCCTGAGCTGCGCTACTGCGGATGTCTTCTGCAGCACCACGGCGCATTGCTCCGGCAACGACTGGTACACCGGCTACACCTGCACCGGCGGCGGCGACTGCACCCAGGACAAGGGCGACGCCGGTTGCTGCAACCACACCGACTGCGCCGCGGCCGCCTACTGCGACGCAGGCACGCATGCCTGCACCTCGCTGCCGGTCTGCGCCAAGCGCAGCACCACGGCCTACGGGTTCGACTGGCAGTCGGACACCGAGGACCTCCGCAACGAGTGTACGGCGAGCGGCTGGAACGGCTGCACCAGCAGCTGCAAGAAGACCATGTCCAACACGGGCTTCTGCTCCGGGATCAACTCGCTCTGTGACCAGGACTCGACCTTCATGGCCGGCGCAGGCAAGATCTGCTTGGCCGGCGCCGAAGTGAACCCGTCGGCCGCAAACCACTGTGACGCCACCATTGACTGCGTGGACAATTCGTGCGTGGCCGGCAGGTATTACCGCGGCTGCCAGGCAGGCGGTCTGTCCTGCGTTGACGTAAACCGTCAGGGCGGTTCAGCGTGGTTCCCACCCAGCGGCACCACCATCAACGGCACCATCTACAAGGTCGACACCTCGTGCACCACCAACACAGACCTGTGCTCCGGCACGGGCCACTGCGTGGGTAAGGACTGGTACGAGGGCTTCATCTGCAACGGCACAGGCAGCTGCAACGTCCACAAGAACGACATCGGTTGCTGTACGAGCACCGACTGCCCCGTCGCCTCGGAATACTGCGACATCAACACCCACGGCTGCGAGGATCTGCCGATCTGCACCGAGCGACACGGCAGCCTCGCTTACGGCTACCAGAACCAGAATGCGGGCCAGGATACCTGGGCCGATTGCAACCCCAGCGCGTTCGATTCCTGCCAGTCGATCTGCGTCCGGCAAGCGGCCGGAGGTGAGTTCTGCAACGGTAGCGGCTCCTGTGATCTCTTCGAGTTCGCCTACGTCGGGGAGAACCAGGTCTGCGTATCCGGCAACGCGGTGTCCGCCTCCTCGTCCGCGTACTGTGACCAGACCCTCGACTGCCAGAACGGCGCATGCGGCGCCAGCCGCTACTACCGCGGCTGTCAGGCCGGTTCCAGCGCCTGCTCCAACAACTCGCCGACGGCTGGCGGCACTTGGGTCTCGGGCGCTGGGAACGTGATCAGCGTCACCGAGTACAAGGTCGGCGGCACCTGCCAGACCTCCAGCACTGTGCATTGCAACACTACGGACCACTGCTCCGGCGATGACTGGTACCTGGGTTATACCTGCAATGCGGGGGGGAGCTGCAACGTCGACAAGGATGACAACGGCTGCTGCGCGGACTCCGACTGCGCCACGGCTCAGTTCTGTACCCTTTCCAACCACACGTGCGGGGCCCTGACCGCGCCGACCATCCTCTCGGTGACGGCGCTGACCAACCTGCTGCTCAACTCTGAGCTGGGCAAGGTCCAGGTCACCTGGTCCGGCACCCTGCCCTCGAACTACGAGTACAACCTCGAGGAGGTCACGCCGACCAGCGCCACCTCCTACTATGGCACCGGCACCTCGTTCACCACTGGTATGGTGGGCGACAACGTGCTGTACTGCTACCGACTCCGGATCCAGGACGCCGTTTCCCCGGCCCACTGGAGCGGCTGGAGCGCCACGGTCTGCGACTTCACTGAAGATCGCACTCCGACCTACGACGCCGATGCGACTCACTCGCCGGTCACCGGTGCGAGCAACCGCATCGACACCAGCTTCACCGCTGACGACGACGGTCTCCTGGTCTACATGCCCTTCGAGGAGGGCTCCGGCGGCACCACCGTCGACCGGGTCTCCGGCGCAGCGCAGGCTATCAGCGGCGCGGCCTGGACAACGGGTCAGATGGGCGGCGCGCTGGAGTTCGACGGCACCAACAACGACTCCGTCGCGATGCCCGACACCGGTGCGCTGGCCAACTTTACCCTCTCCGCCTGGATCTACAACGGCTCCGGCGGCCACTCGCGTCATTCGATGGTGCGGGACTACTGGGAGATCTTCGGGACCCAGCTCTGCTTCTACTCTGGCGGCTTCGCCAATGTCTATTGGCGTTGCACGGCCTCCGGCGCTGTGCCTTTGAACGCCTGGAGCAACATAGCGACGACCTGGGACGGCTCGGTGATCCGCCACTACGTGGACGGTGAATTGGTCTGGACCGACGGCTCCACCTCCAGTGGCTCAAGCGGGACCCTGTACCACATCGCCGGCTACACCGACCGTCGGATGAAGGGTAAGCTCGACGAGTTGCGGATCTACAGCCGCACCCTGGATCAGCGAGAGATCCGCGACGATATGGTCGGCGGCGTGATCAAGCACAACCTCTACCGGTCACGCTCGGTCAACGGCGACTACGTGCCGAAGTACTCCGAGTCGAGCTGCACCGACCTCGGCTGGAGCGGCAGCGGCGGCGTCGCCGCGGTGTGCGGCGAGTCCGACGTACCCGGCTGCTACGCCAGCAAGACCTGGGCTCAGTCCAAGGCGTATTGCGAGGCCGCCGGCGGCCGCCTCTGCACCTGGAGCGAACTGAACGCCCAGGAGACAGCTGGTACGGGCTGCGGCTACGACAACGCCCGGGTCTGGTCGAGCACCCAGTGCGCCACCAACTCCTACTGGACCGAGGCGGGGAACATCTCCTACATCGGGACCTACCCGAAGGCCTGCACCGCAGCCACCTCGACAGCAGCGACCAGGTGCTGCGCGGACGCGTCCCCGGGGCTCGCCACGAGCAGCCTCCAGGACTCGGAGAGCTGGGACTGGAACGCGCCGAGCACCCCGAGCGCGCCCATCGTGGCCGTACTCTCGGACACCGCGGTGAGCGTCCAGTGGTCCAGCCCTGCGGACCAGGGCGTGACCTACTACTACTACACCAAGACCTTCGATCTGGAGGGGAACGAGAGCAACTTCATCGACCACCACTCCTTCGAGGACGCGACGGACCACTCCTCCGGCAGCTACGGGGCCTACACCTTCGCCACCGACGCTGCCCACTCGGGGACCTACAGCCTCAAGGCCACCGGCGGCGCATTCGAATACGAGCTGCACCCGGGTGCGTCCCACTTCGAGCCCGGCGGCACCTACCGCCTCGGCGCCTGGATCCGTGAGGATGTTGCGTCCTCGGGCTGTGACATGTACTTCCACGCCCGCTGGTGGTTCGCCGGCGGCAGTCCCGTGACCACCACCGGCGGCGACGTGTCCAACGACGGGCAGTGGCACTGGATCACCACTACGATCACGCTGCCGTCGAGCAGCGGCGCGATCACCGACATGGCCTGGTACCTGGGCTACGACCCAAGCTGCTCCGGCTCTCGCTGGATGGACGATTTGGAGATCGTCGAGATCACCTCGACGTCCATCACCGCAGGCACCGAGGACTTCCAGGTCGAGGAGACCACCGGCCACGGCGGCGCGAGCGGCTACGGCTATGGCTCTGCGACCAATTACAACGACTCCGGTCTCACCGGCAGCACAGAGTACTGCTACCGGGTCCGGGCGCGTGACTACGGCAGCAACACGACGTCGTGGTCCTCCCAGACCTGCGAGACCACCGACAGCTCCTGCGAGCCGCCCACGGGCGTCGTGGGTACCGTCGACGGCGCGGCCTCCGGCCAGGTCTGCCAGGGCGGCACCGTGAACCTCGCGGCCACCGCCTCGGGCAGCAACTGCACCGGCCAGATCCAGTATCGCTGGTACATCGGTGGCGCCGCGCAGACGAGCTGGGCCGCCAACTCGTCCTTCAACGCCATCGTCGGCTCAAACACCACCTTCCAGGTGCGCGCACGCTGCACCGATTGCTCCACACCCATTGCCACCGACGACGTCCTCGTGACGCTCTACGAATGCTGCAGCGATCCCGACTGTGTAGCGGGCAAATACTGCTCGTCCCACGTGTGTGTTACCTGCACTGCGACGCAATGCGCCACGATCCCGAACTGCCGCAACGGCACGGCGGGTTGCTGCGACGCGGACTCCGACTGCAACCTGGGCGCCCTCCAGTACTGCGACGACGGCGACGAGGCCGGTGGCGTCAGGCCGTATGCTTGCGAGACCGCTTTGAGCCTCCCGCGCGGTACCTCCACCGGGGCGACGCAGATAGCGACCAGCGCTGTCAAGGACATCGGCTGGTATGCGGACTTCACCACCACCGCGGACGCATGTGTCCGCTACGACGTCTACGACGCCGAGAACAACACGCAGTTCGACATCAAGGCGGTCTGGACGAAGGTGGTGGACGCGGCAGGTGGCGGTAACAACGTCTGGCTCAACTACAAGTGGTACGACCTGTCCGGCCAGATCACGTCCACCGGGAACAAGGTGGTCGAGTTCGACGCCACGACTTGCTGCCACGACTACCGCAACGTGACCCTTGGCTGGATCCGTGCCGAGGCCGGCGCAACGGACGGCGGCAGCAGCACGTCGTGTTGTGATGCGGACACGGACTGCGTGGACGACTACGCGTTGCACGTCTCCCTGGGTTGCTACAACCACCTCTCATGGCGCAACACCGGCGGCGGGCACGGCGCAGAGGAAGAGCAATGCCACAGCGGTGTCTGGTACACCCCGGACGCGCACCAGACCACCTGCACGAACGGCGGTGACTATTGGTTTACCGCGGTGTCAGTCGGCGGCTCCATCGGCCCCTGCTGCGGTGACGACGGCGGCGCAGATGACTTCTACCACTACTCTGCGAACCCGACGACTGCCACCACGGTCCATTGCCGACGGTGCCTCGACGCCGCGCACACCTACACAGAGAACCTGCGCGGCAACGGGTACAAGTCCGGCACCACCTGTTACTACGGTGACATCACCTGCAACGCCAGCACCGCAACCAGCGGCGCCACCTGCACCATGACCAACGCCTCGGCCAAGTGCGTAGCGGGGACCAACGCCGCGCAGGGCTGCGGCGTACACGGCATCTGGACCGGTGCTGTGAACACCAACTGGTACCACACCGGGAACTGGGACGACCACGTCCTCCCGACGTCCAGCAGCGCAGTGATCATCCACAGCGGCAAGCCGAACTACCCGAACATCACCAGCGGGTCAGCGGACGCCATGTACATCGTCAACTACAGCGGCGCGTCCCTGACCCTGAGCGGTGGGAGCCTGAAGGTCTGGGGCTACCACCCGGACTACTCCGCAGAGGGGATCCGGAACCACGGGACCATCACTGCCTCCGGCGGAACCCTGGATATGGTCAAGGGGATCCTCAACCGGGGCGGCCAGACTTACTTCAGCGGCGCCACGGTGAACCTCGGCAACCACATGTACAACGTCAACAGCCACGTCACCAACCTGTTCAGTATCTCCGGCGGTGTCGTGAACGCGCAGAGTGTGCCCAACTACGAAGGCAGTATCGTCACGTCCGGCGGAACCCTCAACATCGCCGGATACTACCGCGAGTACGACAGCGGCGGCGGTATCTTCCAGGGCAACGGCGGGACGGTCAACTTCACCGGCAGCAACGACATAAAGCTGTTTAAGTCCGGCACCTACTTCCCCACGGTCACCGTCAGCGGGAGCCGTGCGATCGCCACCGTGTCGACGCAGTCCTTCACGACCAAGGGTGACTTCACGATCAACGGCGGTGCGACCTTCGACGCGAACGGCGAGCCGATGCAGATCGAGGCGGACTGGGTGCGCAACGGCACCTTCACCCACGACAACAACACGGTGACCTTCGCCGGCAGCGCGGTGCGGCAGATCCGGGGCAGCCCGACCACCTTCTACAACTTGGTGATCGGCGGTCCCAACAACTACGCCAGTCGTGTTGAGAACGGCACCGGCAACAACAACGGCATCAACGTAACCGTGTCCAACGACCTGACGGTGAGTGGCTACTTCGAGATCAACGACAAATCCAGCGGTACCACCTACATCGATGTACACCGGGACGTGAACATCAACTCTGGTTCGACCTTCGGCGTGAACGACACGGGCCAATGGACCTTTGTCCGCACCTGGCGGAACTGGCACAAATCCGGGAGTTACCAGACCGGCGTCCACACCCGCAACTACTTCCCATCGACGGGGACCTCGACGATTAATGGCAACTCGGCCTTCCATGACCTCTACCTGGATGTCCCCGGTAAGCAGATCAACTTCCAGGGAACGAAGACCACCACAGTGAAGGGTCACTTCCGAGTCGCCGGGACCTCGGGGAGCAAGGTGATCCTGCGGAGCACCAGCGCGGACCAGTGGAACCTCAAGAACAACACGAGCAACGACGTGGACCACTGCGACGTCCAGCGCTCCAACGCGAATTCGGGCATCACCATCGACGCCCGCACCGGCGGCGTCAACGCCGGGAGCAACAACAACTGGCTGTTCCCCTACGGCAACGGCCACACGTGCAGCACCAACACGGAATGCGTCAGCGGCAACTGCGACGCTGACTGGTACGGTGTCATGCGTTGCCACGCCACTGCGACCAAATGCGTCAACGACTCCTCGGGCGCAGAGACCTCAAACGACGGCTACTGGCAGTGTTCGGAGACCGGAGACAACGCGGAGGTTCCGTCCACGAAGCAGTGCAGCAGCAGCACCTGGGTGGCCCAGGACTGCGCCGCCAGTCAGTACTGCAACTCCGGCGGTCAATGTGCGGCCTGCACCACAGCGCAGTGCATCAGCTACCAGAGCTGCCGGGACGGCGCGAACGGCATCTGCTGTGACGTGGACTTGGAGTGCGGCAGCGGTAAGTTCTGTGTCAACGAGGCCATGGGCAGCACCGCCAGCTCCTGCGGCTATACCTACACCTGTCGGACCGTGGAGACCCTCGCCCTCGGGACCGTGGAGACCACGGCCTACAGCGCGGGTGCATGGGGCAGCCCCTTCAGCCAGGCAAACTGCGGTGACCGTGGATACTGGGTGCCGAGCAACCCGAGCGGGGATCTCTGCATCCGTTACTCGGTCTACAACGACGACGACCATGCGAATACGCTCGTGTTGACTTACGACCACGGCGACTCCACCACGTGGACCCACTCCCCCTACACGGGGTCGGAATGGCGACACAACTTCGTCAAGAACATCGACGACGCCACTGACCACTTCATCCAGTTCGACATCAGGGAGTGGGACACGGGCTTCCGGTACATGATGTTCGGGTACCAACGTTCTGAGACGGGTGACGTGGACGACTCCACCTCGACGGGTTGCTGCGACTCCTCCTCGGACTGCGTTGATGACTCGGCCCAGGGCTCCACCACGTATTCGACTGCCACATACGGTTGCTACAACGATACCACCTGCCGGGACACCGGTTCGAGTGCGTCGTCGCAGCACGGCGGCTTGGAGTACTGCGCCAGCGGTACGTGGCAGGATCAGGACGACAGCTCGTCGGCCTGCGTTGCCTGTAACAACTGGACCTGCTCTACCGGCCCCACCGACGCCAAGTGGAGTCTCGGCGGCGCCGACAACTGCGGGACCCAGTGTTGCGGCGACGACGCCTCCGAGTACATCAAGTACAGGATGTCGTTCCCCTCGAACAACTCGGTGCCTGCGACCAACCTATACTGGGGCGAGGCCAACTCATCCCAGGTCAGCAGGTACTGGGTCCAGTGGGACGAGAGCACCGTCGACACGGCCTGCTGCCAGTACACCGACGACTGCGTCTACAACCACGTGTGCTTCCGCCACGAGACCTACCACATCGTGTCGACCACCGGCGCGGACCGTGAGGTCAGGTGCTGGAGCGGCGAGTGGAGGGACCTGGACGGGGAATCGTCCTATTGCACCGGCGCGGGTCTGCAGTGGGTCCTGGCCACCGGTTCTCCGGGTGAGTACGGCAGTTGGACAAACGGTGGCGAGGACGCCAGCGCCGCCTCAGGTAGCCCGTATACAACCTATGAGTGTTGCGGTGACGACGAAGGCGAGTACTATCAGTCTGCACAGAACAGGTGCTTGACGTCTGTGCAGTAGCAAAGTATCCGGAATCCGATGCGGCGCCGAATCCGGCGTCGCATCAAGTGTTGATCTATGAAGAACTGCTATTTCAAAGAGGGTTCAGCTATGAAGCGAATCAGCCTCCCAGCGCTTCCTTTCATTCTCATCCTCTGCCTGGGCGTATTGTTCCTGGGCTGTCCTGATAGGAATGTACAATCGGTCAACCCGGAGCTCCCCGACAGCGGGGACGGGGTGATCAACGACGCGGGCAGTGACGCTGATGTGTCGCCGCCTGATACGGACATCGGCGACGGTGGGGAAGTGTTACCGGACGGTGCCGAGATCGACACCGACGTGCCAGATCCGTGCGTCTGCGAGCAGGGAATCAACTGCGGACAGAAGCCGGGCTGCGTCGAGGACTGCGGGGGTTGCTTCGCCGGGGACTACTGTCTCGAGTTCCTCGAGTTCATATGTGTGCCCGAGGGCTCCCCGGGGACGCCCTGCCCCGAGGAAGACGACTGCGAACAAGAGGCTCCCTGTCTCGATACGGCCCCCCAGGTCTGCTCAGGCTTCTGCGAGGACGACGGAGACTGCCCGAAGCACATGATGTGCAAGGAGCAGCCCGGATTACCGGATCCGGTGTTCCTCTGCATCCCCGTCTGCGAAGATACGCCGGATTGCGGCGACGACAGCTGTGGCTTCCTCGATGACGACTGCGGGACCTTTGTTCCCTGCGGGGACTGCGAAGGCGACAACCAGCTCTGCGGTACCGAGAACACTTGTGAGTGTGAGTTCGAGGCCTGCGACGAGGTTTGCTGCGACATTGGTGAGACCTGCGTGGACGGTGCGTGCGCCCTCGAATGCGATCCTGCTTGCGAGAAATGCTTCGTGTGCACCGGCGGTACCTGTGCCCCGATGGACTGCCCGGCGGGCACCCACTGCGAGGATGATGTGTGCGTCGAGGGCGGCGTGCCCTGCGATCCCTGTGGCTCCGTTGACGACTGCGCGCCCGGACTCACCTGCTCTGGCGGCGCGTGCCGGTCCGAGGATGACGAGACCTGCGACGGCTGCGACGACGACGGCGACGGCGAGACCGACGACGACTACATCCCCTTGGACGACTGTGGCGAGGGCGTCTGCCATGAGACCGCCACAGCCTCCATCTGCCTCGGCGGTGTGGTGACCCCCTGTCAGCCCGGGGAGCCCCTCGCCGACGAAGACACCACCTGCGACGCGGTGGACGACGACTGCGACGGCGACTCTGACGAAGACTACGTCCCGGACGCCTCCTGCGGCGTCGGCGCCTGCCAGGGCGGGAACACGCCATCAACCTGTGATGCCGGCGTGGAGACCGAATGCGTCGTGGGCGAGCCCATCGGCGAGGTGGACGCTACTTGCGACGGTGAGGACGACGACTGCGACGGGGACGTGGACGAGGACTACGTGCCCGACGACACCTGCGGTGTCGGGTGGTGCTACACCAACAACACCGCCTCGTCCTGCGTGGACGGCGCCGAGACCCCCTGCGAGCCGGGCCCCCCGGCCCCCGCCGACACCTCCTGCAACGGCGTCGACGACGACTGCAGCGACGGTCCCGACGACGATTACATCTCCGACGCGTCCTGCGGCAAGGGCATCTGTAAGCTGGGGAACACCCCGTCGTCCTGCGTGGAGGGCTTCGAGATCTCCTGCGTCCCGGGCGAGCCCATCGGAGAGACAGACGGGATCTGTGACGGCCTGGACGACGACTGCGACGGCAGCGTGGACGAGGACTACGTGCCCGACGCATCCTGCGGTATAGGCT
Source organism: uncultured Myxococcales bacterium (assembly GCA_964576155.1). Taxonomy (GTDB): domain Bacteria; phylum Myxococcota_A; class UBA9042; order CAIXZC01; family CAIXZC01; genus CAZNWW01. The sequence continues at coordinate 14,940 of CAZNWW010000032.1, forward strand.
ATTGCCAGCTCGAGAACACACCCTCCGCCTGTGCGGCGGGGCAGGAGTCCGAATGCGTGCCTGCCGAGCCCTTCGGCGAGGTCGACGACCAATGCGACTACATCGATGACGACTGCGACGGTCAAACCGATGAGGACGCTGATCCCCCCTGCGCCACGGGCTCGCCCGTGGCCGGCGCTGACGTGATCTTCCTCTCCACCCTCGGCACCGTGTCCGGGATCGTGGCGGACAACGGAGACGGCACCTACTCGAGCACCGTAGTGGATCTCACCAACCCGAACCTGAACGGCGCGGTGAGCGCGTCCTGCAACGGCAACACCTCCGACCCCATCGGGTTCTCGGTGGTGGCTGGTGAGGTCACCGCGGTTGAGCTCGCCGTGAGCCGGCCCGAGGTCTGCGCGGACGAGGCGAGCGTGAGGGCCTGCGCGCGGGTCACCGACGATCTCGGCGCGCCTGCTGCGAACAACATCTCGGTTCAGCTCAGTCTGGACATCGGCGGTGACATCGTCTCCCAGACCGGCGCGGCTGTGGGCGACGGTATCTTCTGCGCGTGGCTCGCAACACCCGGGGACACCTTCGACGCCGGCGCGGCCGGGATCGTGACCGCCGTGGCAGAGGGGATCTCTTCCGAGTCCATCGCCGTGGACGCGATCCCCCTCCCCAACGCGCTGACCCTCGAGGTCGGCGAGGTGGGGATGCTTCTGCCCCTCTGCCCCCGCTTGGGGGGGAGCACCTTCGAGGTACCCGTGGTGGTGAACACCGGGGACAGCGAGTTGGGCTCCTACATCATCACCTGCTCTTTCAACGGCAACGTCCTGAGCGCAGCGGGGGTGGCCAAGGGCTCCGCGTCCGCGATGGGTGAACCGATGCCGAGCATCATGCCCGGTTCGGTCTCGTTCACCGCGCTCAACAACGAGGTGGACGGCTCTGCGACGGGCCCCGCTGTGGAGATAGCGCTGATCACCTTCCAGGTTTCGAGCATCGCCGGCGACGGCGACTCCGCGGTGGTGAGCTGCGAGGTCAAAGATCTTTTCAATACCAACATGGTGAGCATCCTGTCCAACCCGGCCGTCCAGGTGCACGACGGCGA
>CAZNWW010000033.1:0-15320 GCA_964576155.1 uncultured Myxococcales bacterium
CAGGGTCAGAAGGAAGGAGACGGCTGGGCCTGTAATACCCTGGCGCACAGCAAGAACTTCATGGTCTACGGACCGTACACGACGTCCGTGCTCGCCGGCTTCTACGAGGCCTATTTCCGGATGATGATCGACAACAACACCGCGGGTAACTCCAAGGTCGTCAAGCTGGACGTGAACAACTCCTACACCATGGACATACTCGCCCAGAAGGACGTCTACCGGCAGCAGTTCGCAGGGGCTAACTCCTACCAGGATTTCTCTCTTACCTTCTACACCGACGGGAACGACAAGCTCGAGCTCAGGGTGGAATGGCAGGACACAGCCTGGATCAAGGTGGATCGCATCATCCTGAAGCCGTGAGGTGCTACAATGTCCCCATCGTTCCGACACCGATACTCTGGAGGTTGACATGGTTCGCAGAGGTCCGTTCGCCCTTGGATGCTGGATGGCCTGGCTCACGACCCTCCTGCTCGTGGCTCCCCCCGCGCAGGCCGAGAACCAATGTTCCAACTACGGGATCTGCGCCCACCTGCCATCCAATGAGGGGCTGGATCTGATCAAGGCGGCGGGGTTCGACTGGATCCGTCTCGATTTCAACTGGTTCCAGCTCGAGCCCCAGAACAACAACTTCAACTGGGCGGTGACCGACGGCGTCGTGAACAAGGCCCACCAGCTCGGACTCAACATGTTCGTGACGCTTTCCTATACCCCCCAATGGGCCTCGAGCGTTCCGGGCTGCGCGCAGGGGCAGGGCGGCGAGGCCGGCTGCAACTGCCAGCCCTTCACCAGCGTCGCTGAGTGGCAGGACTTCGTCACCAAGGTCGTGGACCGGTACAAGGACAAGATCAAGCATTGGGGGATGTGGAACGAGCCCAACCTGGACCACTTCTACTGCGGGACCGAGGACCAGTACGTCTACGAGATCCTGATCCCGGGCGCGGCAGCCTGCAAGGCCGAGGATCCCGCCTGCGTGGTCCTGGGGCCGGAGCTGGCCGGGCTCGGGAAGAGCGACGCATGGAACGGCGACGAGGGGACCTGCGTCTTCGGGGAGTGCTGGCTCAATGGCTGGGAGATAAGCCTTGCGAACATCCTGGACAAAGGGGGGGAGCACATCGACGTGATCACCCACCACTTCTACACGGACAGTCCGGATGAGCTGGCCGCGGCCGTCCTCGACGGCGAGTATCTGGTCATCAAGACCCACAGCTCCCTCAAGGAGATCGTGCAGGAGCACGGGCAGGGCCAGCCGGTCTGGCTGACCGAGTGGGGCTGGGAGACCAAGAAGTACCCGCCCTACACCGAGGGCGGCGGGGACTACACCGACCAGGAGCAGGCCGCGTACCTCCCCGGCTTCTTCGAGCTCCGGGACCAGATAGCGGCCGGGACCTACGGTGACTCCGAAAACGACCCCTGGCCCCAGCTCACCAAGCTCTTCTCCTACGACTACCACGACGGCGCGGACGGAGCCGGAAAGCTCTGGTCCTTCGGCATCGTCTACGCGGACGGGAGCCTCAAGCCCGCCTACACGGCACTCCAGGACTGGTTTGCGGCGCACCCGCCCGGCTGCAATACCTCCTCTGTGGCGCCTGAGATCAGCGGTCTCCCTACGGTGATGCTGGAGCAGGGGGAGACAAAACCCCACGCTATCGATCTTCTGGCCTTTACATCGGATCCGGATACCGAGGACGGGCAGCTCCAGTTCTCGGTGGTCGGCGCGGATCCCTTCGATCTCGGCCTCTCGGTCCAGGACGGTCATTGGCTGTCTGTGATCCCGACCGGGAGCTACGTCGGCGCAGGGACCGGGATCGTAGAGGTGAGCGATGGGGCCACCTCGGACCAGGCTGAGGTGGAGATCCAGGTCGTGCCCTTCAATCCGCTGCCCCCGTATGGCGCGCCGAAGATCAATGGGGTGGTGATCGACGGGCAGGTCGACGCCGCCTGGCAGGACGCACCGGAGATCTACCTGACCTCGCCGGACGATTGGGTCGGGCTCGTCGCGGGGAGCCCGGATACGACCGACCTGTCGATGTCGTTCCGGATCCTCTGGGACGCGGAGGGAATAGTCATCCTGCTCAACCTGCGGGACGACATCTGGGTGAGCGACTTTCCGTCGGATCAGATGTGGCTCGGTGACAGCGTCCAGGTCGGGATCGATGGTGCGTACGACCAGGAGGGGCCGGGCTACGACGACGACGACTGGGAGGTCGGCCTCACGGAGCATGGCGGGTTGCCGGTGGTCTACAACTGGCATAAACCCCTGGTCCAACCCGACGCCCCGATCGACTTCGCCGTCGGGCAGGATGGTCCGGTCCGGATATGGGAGGCCCGCATCCCCGGCGAGTTCCCGGCCACGGTGGGCCTGTCCCTGTTGGTCAACGAGAACGACGGGGACGGCCGGGAGGGATGGCTCCAGTGGACCCCGGGGATCGGGCTGGGAAAGGACACGTCGCTCTTCGCCACGGTCAATCTGCTGGACGGCCCGGTTCCGCCGGTGGACACCGGGCCGGGCGTGGACACCCCGTGGGTAGATGTGATAACGCCGCCCGACGACACCGGGCCGGGGGAGGAGACGATTGCCCCTGCGGACCTGGGCGGAGGCGATCAGGGGACGCCGCAGGTTGAGGTGACCGGGGAGGGCACGACCCAGGGCGACGGTCCGCCCGGCTGGGTCGTGGACACCGACTCCCCTGAATACACCTGGGACGCGGGGAGCGGGGGCTGCGCAGCCGCGCCGATCCCCGCCCGGGGGCTGCTCTGGCTGATCGTACTTGCCGCAGCCGTCCTGGGGCTCCGCCGGCGTCGGATCCCCAGATAGCAGGGAGCGAGAATCTCTGCAATAATAGTCGCTGAAAAGGAGATCCGGATGAATCAAACCTGGCGTACGAATGCCGTCCTTGCCCTTGTGGTCGCCGCGCTGGCCGTTTCCTGTGTCCAGAAACCACGCCTGCATTACAGCGAGCAACAGCTGGACGAGTTGCGCGAAACCAAGGAGCTGATGCGGACGCTCTACCACGATCTCTCGCCGGTCTGGAAGAGAGTAAAGCAACCCGGCTTGTCTCCGGCGGACCTTGAGACTATCTCCGATGTCGCAGGGCGTGTAGAGGTGGTGTCCTCGTCTTTGAAATCAAAACAGATGACTGACAGGTTCAAGCCAGGCTTCGCCGACCGGGCATCCACCCTTGGCAAGCACGCCCAGGCCCTGCGGAAGGCCGCGGCCGCCGGCGACGAAGCCGGGACACGGCAAGCGATCGAGAAGCTCAACAGCACCTGCGGGGCCTGCCACAAGTTGTTCAGGTAACGAACGGACTCCCATAGCCCATTCCAATCATCCGGTTCTTCAGCCGCAGATGCCGCAGAGGTCCTGGGCCCAGTCGACGCAGTAGTCGTCCCAGCCCTCGATGCAGCAGAAGTCGTCCTCTCCGCAGACCTTATCCTGGCAGGCAGGGGACTGACAGCCGCTCCCCTGGTGGGTGAAACAGCAGTTCGAGTTGCAGCCGCCGTCGCAGTCGTAGGGGCAGCTCTGGCAGCTCTCCCCGAAGTCGCAGTCTCCGTCCCCGCAGGTGGGACCTGAACCGCAGATCGAGCAGAGCTGGACCGCATCCTGCGCGCAGATGGTGTCCCATCCCCCGTTGCAGCAGAACACGTCCTGACCGCAGATGATGTCCTGGCAGGTCGGATCGTCGCAACCCTTGCCTGGGTGTGCGTCGCAGCAGTTCGTCTCGCAGGAGCCGCAGTCCTCGGGGCAGTTGTCGCAGTGCTCGAGGTCCGCGCAGTCTCCGTCACCGCATTCGGGCTCGGTGCAGATGTCCTCCCCGCCCACGCAGACGCCGGCGTGACAGCTGTCCTCCTCCGTGCAGGGGTTCCCGTCGTCGCAGGGGCCCGTCACCGGCTTCGGGTGCCAGCCGGTCAGAGGATCACAGGTTAACTCGTTGCAGGGGTCGTCCCAGAACTCCGGCGGCATGATCACGTCGCCGCTGATGCAGACACCGTCCTCGCAGACGTCGCCCACGGTGCAGACGTCGTCGTCGTCGCACGGGTCGCCGTCCGGGAAGGTCGCCGGCTTGCAGGCCTTCTGGGTCGGGTGACAGAACCAGAAGGTGCAGGGATCGTTGGTCAGGTGGGAGCAGTCGTGGTCGGTCTCGCAATCCGGTTTTGGATCGATGTCCTCCATCATGTCCACAGGCGAAACATCGTCGTGGTCCACGGCGTCGTCCGACCCCGTGTCTTCACCAGCTCCGTCGGGGCCGACCGGTGCGTCCTCCGCTCCTCCGTCCATCGCCGAGGTCTCCTGGCCGGGATCCGTGCTCGTGTCAGGGAAGACAAACCCCGGGGCGGGGCTGTCGCCCCCGCAACCCGCCGCAAGAAGCAGGGCTGCTGTCATCAGAATCATCGACGAACGGAACATACCGCCTCCTTCGCCCAGTTCCCGGGACTAATTGATCCTAACCAGTGATGGGTTCCGAATCAAAGAACGCGCCTTCGGGAATGAAGAGAGAGGGGAGTTGTTGTCATTGGTGGAACGGGCGTCTCGGGGTGACCTCCTGAACTCTTCTTATTCCCCTTCCCCTTTTCCTCTTTCCCTGTGTTCGACCCACACAGGTCAATTTGCCCCGAACCCGAGACGCCCGGTTCATTTTCTCTCAGAGGTTCAGAGGCGGGCGAGGACCCTGCGGATACCGGCGACGACGCGCTCGGGCGCGTCTTCCTGGAGGTAATGTCCCGCGTCCTCGATGCGGTCCACGGGTGCCTCGGGGAAGTAGCTGTGCCAGCGCTTGATGATTCTCTCTTTGCCGAAGGCCGGGTCCTTCATGGCCCAGACCATCTCAACGGGTTTGCCGGCCAGGAGGCCGAGCTTACCCTCGATTCCGCTCAGCCAGGCGCGCGCTGTGCGGATCTCCCGCGGGAACACGTAGGTGCCCCGCCGGGACTCCGGGGTGGGGAATGGGGCGGCGTACGCTGCCAGGATCTCCGGCCGCTTGCGCTCCGGGTTGCGAATGGAGCTCTTCATCAGTGTGGTAGCGAAGAAGTTCCGCTTCTGCTGGAGCCACGGACCCCAGGGCCCGCCCATCAGGTAGGAGAAGAAGGTGGAGAACGCGTCAGCGGGCCAGGCCCAGGTGTTGAGGATCGTGAGCCCTGCTACCCGATCGACGCGGCGGGTGGCTAGGTCGAGGCCGATGGGGCCTCCCCAGTCCTGGACGACCACGACGAAGGATTCGAGGCCCATGCGATCCACCAGGATGCGGAGGTAGGCGGCGTGCTCCTCGGGTGTATAGCTGTAGCCCTCCGGATGGTCTGACATGCCGAAGCCCGGATAGTCCGGCGCGATGAGCCTCGCCTCGGAGCTCCTTGATCACGTCCCGGTAAAGGAATGACCACGTCGGGTTTCCGTGCAACAGGAGCACCGGCGTGCCCTGTCCCTCGTCCAAGTAGTGCAGGCGTACACCGTCGATGTCCATCCAGCGATCCTGGAAGGGATATAATTCCGGGTCGATCTCGAAAGGTCTCTCATGCTCGACCATGCCATCCTCCCCCAGCTCAGGCGAACATGAATGCAACGGCAACTTTGGTCCTTACTTTACTGATGGTCAAGGGGACTTGCGGAGAGGGACCGGGGCGTTATGATTGCTGGCGATTCCAGGAGGGTTGCATGAGATTTTGTCTCTCCACCGGCGCGGCTGCGATGCTCATCATCGCCGGCTGCAGTGGCGGACAGGGCAACGCCGGGACTCCGGCCTCAGGGACCGATGTTCCCACGCCCGAGACCGCCGCGGAGGACGTCGCGGAGGATGTCGCCTATCGGGGCGTGACGCCGCCAGGGACCGTGACCTACTCCGAGGACCGTGAGCCCTGCGCAGGTCGCAATCCCTGGCGCAACGCGTACTGGGGTGAACTTCACGCACACACCGCCTACTCCTGGGACGCGAGAGGATACGACACCACCGTGGCTCCTGAAGACGCCTGGTCCTTTGCCCGGGGCAGCCCGGTCAAGCTGGCCCCCTTGGTGGACGGGGAGGGGACGCGCACAGTGGCCTTGGACCGTCCCCTGGATTTCGCGGCCCTCACCGACCACTTCGAGTTTCTCGGCGAGACCGTTGTCTGCACCGATCCCACGAAGGTGGGCTACGAATCGGAGCAATGCGTCGCCTTCCGGGATCCCGTGGAGAATGGCGCCTACCTCTTCGGTGTCCTCCTCTCCGAGGCGGATCCGGCCCGGTTCGACGCGGTCTGCGGCGAGGGCTGGACAGATTGCCTGGAGGCGGCGCAGGCGCGTTGGGGCGACCTGGTGGGTGCAGCGGAGGCCGCGTATGATCGTAGCGCGGCGTGCTCCTTCACTGCCTTCGCCGGGTACGAGTACACCAACACGCTGAATGTCTCGAACCTGCACCGGAATGTCTTTTTCAGGAATGATGTCGTCCCTGACCTGCCGCCATGCTACTTCGACGCCCCCACTCCTGAGCACCTCTGGGAGCAGCTCGACGCGGCCTGTGACCCGGACGACGGATGCGACGTCCTGGTGATTCCCCACAACGCCAACCTCTCCAACGGGAACATGTTCTGGCTGGATCCAAACGACCAGCGTCCAGCGGACGAGCAGCGCCGGATCCTGGAGCTGCGCGCCCGCATGGAGCCCATCGCGGAGGTAGTTCAGCACAAGGGGGACGGGGAGTGCCGCAACGGGCTCTCGGGCATCGGCGGCCCGCCGGACCCGGCCTGCGAGTTCGAGAAGCTCCGCCCCGCCACGGACAAGGACTGCGGCGAGGACCCGGGGATGGGAGGCATGCGGCTCTGGGGCTGCGTACATCGGCTGGACTTCCTGCGCAATGTACTGAAGGAGGGCCTCCGCATCCAGGATCGCACCGGGGTGAACCCATACCGTCTGGGCTTCATCGGTTCGACCGACACCCACAACGGGACCCCCGGCTACGTTGACGACCTGGACTTCCAGGGCCACGTAGGCCTGGTGGACGACACCCCGGAGAAGCGCCTGGGGCCCGGGACCATCACCCACCACGGGATCATCTACAACCCCGGCGGCCTCGCGGGTGTCTGGGCGGTGGAGAACAGCCGGGATGCGATCTTCGACGCCATGCAGCGCAAGGAGGTCTTTGGCACATCCGGGCCCCGGATCCTGGTGCGGTTCTTCGGAGGCTGGGGATACGACGAGGCCCTCTGCGCCGACCCCCAAGCCCTCCCTGAGGCCGGCTACCATGGCGGCGTCCCCATGGGCGATGTCTTGCCGCTGCGCGACGGCGATGCGACGCCGGTCTTCGTACTCCACGCAGCGGCTGACCCGGGGACCGACGCACACCCTGGGGCCCTGCTCCAGCACCTCCAGGTAGTCAAGGGCTGGCTCGACGTGGACGGCGCGGTCCACGAGGAGGTGTTCACAGTGGCCGGAAACCCGAACAACGGAGCATCGGTGGATCTCGAGACCTGTGAAGCCCATGGCGCTGGCGTCGACGCCCTCTGCGCGGTCTGGACCGATCCCGCCTTCGATCCCGCCATCCCTGCGTTCTACTACCTGCGGGTTCTGGAGGATCCTGTCTGCCGCTGGTCGACCCGAAAATGTCTCAGCTTCCCCGTCGGCGAACGCCCGCTCCTCTGCGCCGAGGAGGACCTTCCCCGGAAGACGGTGCAGCATCGGGCGTGGAGTTCTCCGATCTGGTATCACCCGTGATCTCCGAGCAATTCTGCCGGTTGTCCAGCTTGCTCGTCCCGGCTATCCGGCTTATCCTGGCCGAGAACAATACTATCTCGAAGGATCTCAATGAGCCCGAGAGGCGCTCCCCCAAACGCCCGACTCCATTCTTTGATTGTAGGACTGTTCTTGTTCGGATTTCTGGGCGTCGGGCTCCTCGGGGACACCGCTCTACCGGGGCCACCCTTGGACCTCTTCCGGGTGCGCGTCGAGGTTGGCGGCATTTACTTCGGCGGGGATCGGGTGGTCGAGGTCTTCTGCGCTCCCCTCCGCCCATGTCGTGACCTTCCGTTGCCTGCCGCCAGTGATTGTCCTGCGGGATATTTCCTGGGGATTGAGCTGTTCGACAAGGAGCGCTGGAGCCGCGAGTCCCTTGTCATTCCGCCATTCAAGGCGCGTCTGGAAGAGGCGTTCAATGCCTGGAAGGAACACCACTACGACAAGGAAGCACCCGGCGCGATTCCTGAGGTACGCATGCGGGTGTATCCCGCGTTGCCGTTTCGTTTTCTCAAGGAGATCCTGTACACAGCCGGGCGGGTGGGGCACCCGAGAATCGGTGGGCTGAAGCGTTTCCTGATCGGCTCCAATTGGCTGGACTTGCCGGCGTCGTGGGTGTCAGTGATCTTGTCGGGAACCGGGTATGGTCGCAAAGGGCCTGAGCATGATTGGTTGGAAATTCTCATCTCCTCAGACAAGCTGCGACTTCGGTTGCGGAGGCACCGTCCTGAGCCATTTATTGCGCTTGATGAATCGGGCGAATCTCTGGATGAAATCCCACCGGATCCTGAACGGATCCTCTCGTTGATGAATCAAGGTGAACATCCGTCTGGTGAGCTGTCCGAAGTGATCGCTGAACTCCTGGCTGTCTCTGAGAATCCATGGTCCAGCCTGTTGCAGATCTACGCAGAAGATGCTACCCCCTGGTCCCAGATCGAGCAATTATCGGACGAACTTGGCGTCTCGCGCGGATCCGTGCAGGGTTGCAAGTGGCCGTACCGAGGGACAAGGGACGGTCACTTCACCTGTGTCCTTTTAGGGGTTTATTGACAGGGCGGGGCCGCAAACAAAGGATCGCCGTGAGCACGAGAACCACATTGCCGCATATCCGCTCACTTGGCTCAGCTGGAGGCCCGCTCTGTCTTGGAATCCTGACCATCGGGCTGCTTCTGTCCTGCGGTACGGAAGGTGACTCCTCTTCACCAGAGTCCATCGCAGAATTGCCCCGGCTGTGTGTAGGTCTCGATGGCATCTTCGTCGGCGGGGACCGGGTCGTCGAGGTCCTCTGTGTCTCGGACAGTCCGTCGCCCGGAAAACCTTCGTTGTCTGCTGTAGCCCGCTGTCCTGTTGGATATCACCTCGGGGTAGAGCGGTTCGACAAGGATCGCAACGACGCCAACTCCTCGCGCATCGTCCCGCTCCTGGCTCGGCTGCAGGAGGAAGTAAAGGCCCGCCAGGAACTCTACGAGACGCTGCGGGGGAGCGGGGCGGAGGATGGAAGTCCGCGCAGCCCGGTACCCGTCGTACACCTGCGCGTCAGCCCCCCTGTGACAATTGGCCTCGTCGCGGAAGTCCTGCTCACGGTCGGGAGGGTGGGCTTTCGGAAAAGCGGTGGGCTGAGTCGTTTCCTGATCAACTCAAATTGGGCCGGGTTGCCGGTCCCGGGGATTCCCGTGAACTTGCGGGGAACCGGGTGTCGTCATGGCAGGGTTCAGCATGAAAATCTTGTGGTTGATTTCTACCAGGACGAGCTGCGTATTCGCTTGGTGAAGATACCTCGCCTCTTGACAATGGAGGTCAAGAGCGAGCCCGGGAACGAACCCCAACGGGAGCCTGGCCGGATCCTTTCTTTGTCGGATCGTGGCGACCCTCCAGCGGGCCAATTGTCGAAGGTGATCGCTGAACTCCGGGAGACGTCGGAGGGCCCCTGGTCAAGCCGCGTGACGTTCAGCGTCGAGGAAGCGATCCCCTGGGCGTTGATCGAGGAGGTGGCGTGCGAACTCGGTGTTCTCTGTGTCCCCTCACAGGAATGTTGGGCTCCTGAGTTCCTGACCGAGGACGGTGGTTTCAATGACGTGATCTTTGTCGTTCGATGACCGAAGAGATCATGGAACGAACATCGAACATACTTCCATCAAAGGTCAGGGTTCTCGTCACCGGAGGCACGGGGCACATCGGGGCCGCGTTGGTGCACGAGCTGGTGGGTGGGGGGCATCCGCCCGGCGGAATCCGGGTCGCCTACCTGCCCGGGACCACGACGGCCGCGCTGGACGACCTGCCGGGGTTGGACTTCCACCCGGCGGACCTCCTGGATCCCGCATCGGCGTCGGGCGCGTTGCGGGGCATCACCCACGTGTTTCATGTGGCGGGGAACACAAGCTTCCATCCTGGACGGCGCAAGCTGCAGTGGATGGTCAATGTCGAGGCGACACGCAACATCTGCGAGGCCTGCCTGGCGTCGGATACCTTGGAGCGCCTCGTCTGCACCGGGACCGTGAACGTCCTTGGGATCCCGGAGCCGCTGGGGACTCTCGGGGATGAGGACACCCTGCCTTGGGGTGGTGCGCAGCGGATCCACACCTTCACCTCTCCTCCGGAGGCCCTGGCCCTGGCAGATCGGGTGCACACCAGGACCGCGCCCAAGGGTTGGTGGCGCCGGCTGCGGGTCGGTTACTTCGACTCGAAGCTCGCCGCAGACCTGCTGGTGGAGCGCTTCGTGTGTGATCGCGGCTTGCCCGCAGTGCGGGTGCTCCCGGGGACCTGCTTCGGGCCTCACGACAGGTTGGTGGGCAACGGCCTCTATCTGCTCAAGCTCCGAGCCGGCGGGATCCCTGCGGTGACCCCGGGCACCGGGATGCCCTGCGCTCACGTCCGGGATGTCGCCAGGGGACATGTGCTTGCGATGCTTCGGGGTGGGGTGGGGGAGCGGTACATCATCTCGGGGCGGGAGGAGGACAACCTCTACCTCGCTGAGATGCTCAGGGTCATGGCCGAGGTCCTCAGCGAGAAGGAGCCTAAGCGGTCCGTGCGCCTGCCCCGGTGGCGGGTGCCGACACGGGTGGCGTGGGTAGGGAGCGTTGTGTCCGAGGCCGCCGCGTTGGTGACTCGCAAGGCACCACTCCTGACCCGGTCTGCGGTTCTTTCAGGTTCTTTCCCGAGCTTCTACACCAGTGCGAAGGCTCGGCGGGAGCTGGGCTATAGACCGACGAGGACGTTTAGGCAGGCGGTGGAAGAACAGTTCGACGACTGGTCGGCCTGCGGGATGTTGGAGGTGATTGGACGCTCCGTGGATCAGGCTGTCACTCGCAGGATGACCCAGTAGAGCCCGAAGGCGGTACCGCCGGAGACCAGCGGTGTGGCCACCCACCCGACGACGATCTCAGTGACCTTCTGACGGGAGACCGTCTTGATGCCGTGGACGAGACCGACCCCCATCACCGCGCCGACGATGGCCTGGGAGGTAGACACCGGGATGCCGAACATGGAGAAGACGTGGAGTCCCACCGCAGCCGAGGTCTGCGCAGCGAACGCGCCCGGGAGGTCGAGCTTCGTGATGCTCTTCCCCACGGTCTCTGCGACCCCCTTGCCGAAGGTGAGCGCGCCCACGGAGATGGAGGCTGCTCCGAGGAGGGTCAGGATAAAGATATCCATAATGTCCAGGGTCACGAGGGGCCCGATGGCGTTCCCGAGGTTGTTGGCGCCCAGGGAGTAGGCAGAGTAGCAGGCTGACGCCAGGACCAGGCCCATGAGGACCCGGGAGACCCGCCGCTGGTCCTGGAGCCGTGCCAGTATGAGTCGGGTCACCCTGAGGATCCCGTTGGCCAGGATCCCGCAGAGGATCGGGCAGAGGATCCAGCACTCGACGATGGTGAGGATCTTGGAGAAGTCCACGGTCAATCCCGCAGCGAGGCCGACCCCGGCGACGCCGCCGACGATGGCCTGAGATGTGGAGACCGGGATCTTTTTGAACGTCGCAATGGAGACGAAGATACCGCCGCAGATGAGGGCGGCCAGGACACCGAGGGGAGGCAGGCTCTCCGTGACGATTCCCTTGCCGAGGGTTTTTACCACCCCGCCGCCTTGGAGGAGCGCACCCGCCACCGCGAACACAGCGACCACGATGATACCCGTCCGATAGCGGATCAGCCCCGCGCCCACGGTGGGTCCGATGCAGTTTCCAGAGTCATTGCCCCCGATGTTCCAGCCTACGTAGAGGCCGGCGACGACGATGAGGATGGTCAGGGCCAGGGACAAACGAGCTTCCCTCCAGGCGCTACAGGCGCCGCTTGATGGCCAGGAGCACCAGGCGATCGATCACGTTCTCGATGCGATCCGAGATGCTGCACAGCTTATCGAGGAACATCTTGACCATGAGCGCGTCGACCTTCTCGATCTGCGCCTCCTTGTAGAGGAACCGGGTCGTGTTGAACTGGATCTTGTCGACCTCTGCCTCGCGGCGCTCCACCTCCCGGTCCTCCTCCTGCAGATCAGTATCCCCGTCGAGAACCTTCACCAGCGCAGGCTTGATAGGCTTGAAGGCCTCGATGGTCAGGTCAGCGATCTTCACGAACTTCTGACGCACGGGCTCCGGGATGTCCGGGCGCATCAGGTACATCATGTCTCCGGTGCCCTCGGCCTTGTTCGCGACCCGGTCCAACAGCTCGAGGAGCGTGATGTAGTCCTCGCGATAGGCCGGGAGGAACGCTCCGTCGTACATGGAGCGCTCGATGGAGCGGCGGGTCGCGTCGGCCTCGCTCTCCATGTCGTGTACCTTCCGGGTCTGTTCCTTGAAGTGCTTGTCCCAGTCGATGTACTCGACGACCATCCGTTTGCACTCGACGAGGGTGTCGCCGATCAGGTCACAGTACTCCAGGATTCGCTTCTCGACCGCGGTGTCCTTCTGACTACGCCCAAAGATCATGGGGACCTCCCCGCTGGGTTTGTGAGGCTGACGATTTAGTAACACAAGACCGGGAACTACGCAAGATCAATAGAGAACACGGCTGACCAACTCTGCCAGGGCTACTCACCGCCGCAGTCCCCGGAGGGACGCCATCCGAGGACCTGGCCGGCCCCTTCGGTGACGAAGCCGTAGCGACGTGCATTCCAGTAGGGCACCGAGTAGTCGGAGCCCGCGTACTGGGTGCCGCCCTCCACCCCCGTCGCTACTCCTAGCTGGGTGGGGTTCCGTTGCCAGAGGTAATCCGTGTACTTGCGCAGGTGGACCGGCAGGGGGCCGGAGGCTTGCTTGTTGACGCATTGTCCCTCGGAGACCTCGCATTCCCATTCGCTGTCGGCGCAGTCGTGGGTCTTCCAGCCGGTGAGGTTCCCCAAGGGGATCCCCATGACCGCGATCTCTGCGGTGCACGTGGCGACCTCGCCCTCGGAGGGGCAGACCGCCTCGATGCCGTCAGGGGTCCAGGCCAGGATACCCTCGGGAGTGGACGTGTAGCGCCGCCGGGGCTCGTCGAGCCAGGCGGGATCGTCCGGGCTGCCCTGGAGGAGACCGCCGTTGCCGCCCATCCACTGGAGCTGATCCAGTGCGTACGAGAGGGCCTCGTCCTTGTCCTCGGCGATGTCCGCAGGCAGGGCCCCTGCGTACATGATGTTGAAGTCCACGTTCCCGGCGACCCGCACCAGCTTGTCCCACATCTCGTGGTGGAAGGCCTTCGCCACCTCGGTGCGCAGGGGGCTCTCGCCCAGGAGGTGCAGGAATGCCCACCACGGCCCGAAGGTGATCTGGTCGCCGAAGTACTTCTTGCACCACTTAGGCAGGTTGAATGCGCCCGCGGTATGGAGCACGCCGACGGTGTCGATGTTGCCGATGAGCTCGTCAAAAAGGAAATGACGATACATGTCGTCTCCGGTGAAGTGGTACGCGATGGCCGCCAGGTGCATCAGGTGCATCGCGTCGCCGCCCCGGATGCTCGGGAAGTAGTAATGGTCGATCTGATTGGGACCCCCCGCGTCGGTGTCCATGTCCCCGACCAAGAGCAGCATCTCACCGAGGAAGGTGTCCGCGGTTGCGTCGATGACCCTCCATGGCTCCATCTGGATAGCGTCCGGGCAGGACCGGTCGAAGTCGTTCTCGTTGGCTGCGTTTACCTGGCGCTGGACATACCCCACGATGCGATCGAGCTTGGTCAGGTCGATGTCCTCGGGGTCGATCTGGAGTTCGCCCACGTTGAAGTAGGCCATGAGGCCGTCGAGGAGCTCCGGGTTCCCTTGCAGGTTGATGAGCTCGATGCGCTGGAGGCGTTTCAAGTAACAGGTCAGGTGGTGGGTGATCCTGTCCTTGAGGTCCTGGTCCTCCAGGAGGTCCCAGGCCATGGGCAGCGCGGTCATGGGGCCCGTGTTCTGGTCGATGGACGGGCGGCCGTGCCACATCGGGACACCCTGCCAGAGCACGCCCTCACTGTCCTCGATGCCCTCGGTGTAGATCGCAGGGAGGTTGTCTATGGCAGCGGGATCCTGGATGACCCGGTCATGGTGGTCGTAGTTCGCACCGTCGCCCCAGCGCAGGATGTGGTCAGGCGTGTTGGCGTCACCTTCGGGCAGGTGGAGGAAGTGGTAGCGGCAGAGGTAGCCCGGGACCTCGGTGACGTCGTACATGGTGACCAGGTCCCGGACGTGTTGCTCCATGCGTTCGTAGTCGGCCTGGGTCCCGGTCTGGGAGTAACGGAGGATCGCCGCGACCACGGACCAGCCGGTCCAGATCCCGCCGTCCCCTGCACCCCAGTAGGCCGTGAAATGCTCCGGTGCGCCCCAGATCTCTTCGGGGGTGCCGGGCAGGACCTCCCCAGCAAAGGTCCGATCCACGGCCATGCCGTCGGGGGAGTTGTAGAGGTCGCGCCAGCGGTCGAAGAGGAACGCGCGCTCCAGGAGGGGGTTCGGCGCCTCGATCCAGGTCTCCTCGGCGGGGTCGTAGATCGCACAGCGCTGGAGCGTGCCGTCGACGCAGCGCTCCGACCGGTAGAGGCTGCAGGCCTCGATCCCGGTCCCCTCGAGTGGGTCCGCAGGCTTCGCCAGGGGCGCTTGCGTTGGGAGCGCGGGCAGCGGCTCGACCACGTCTGCGATGTCCGCGGTAGCGTCCGAGGTGATCTCCGGTGTGGTATCCGCGGGTGGGACATCGATCACAGTGTCCGGCGTCGTCGGGGCGTCGACGGTGACGTCGCCCCCGATGTCCTGGGACGTGTCTTTCGGTTCGTGGGGGCCTTCGTCTCCGCCGCTGCATGCTACAATCATGAACACGCCGAACACGACCAGGCTGTGCTTCACTGACGCCATCAGATCACCTCTCTCGACTTTCATTCCGGGACAGGGTATCAGAGTAGAATCGAAGACAGAACCTTCCACCGGGCCGGGCGTACAGGGGGTCCATTGATTTGATGAGGCGACGACCGGTAGGGAACCACAGGAGGAGAGATATGAAACGGCTGACGACGATTGTGATGTTTGTAGGCGCAATGTTGGTTTGTACGACGGTGCTGGCACAACCCCTGCTAGTTCCCACGGATGGAAGCGTGCGGGCCCTGGACATGGAGTACTACCGGGTCGAGACCAAGGTCGTGGACGGCGTGGTCAGCGCGGACGTGAAGATGGGCTTCCGCAACCACACGTCCCG
>CAZNWW010000034.1:0-15294 GCA_964576155.1 uncultured Myxococcales bacterium
TGGGGGGTGGGGGGACGACCCCGTGCAGAGACTATGCTGATCCCAGCCCTCCAGATCCTCCTCGCCCTCGCCTTCCCGGCCCTGGCCATCTGGGGCGAGCGGCGCTCGAAGATCGTCGCTGCGATCTCCCCGGTCATCATCTGCTACAGCGTCGGCATACTCCTCGGAAACCTCCCCGTGCTCACCCTCGACCGGGGCTTCGCCACCACAACCTGCGCCGCGCTGGTGGCCCTGGCCATCCCCCTCCTGCTCTTCTCCGTTGACCTGGTCGCGTGGAGCCGCCTGGCGGGGCGAACCGTCTTGAGCTTCGTCCTGGTCATGGTCGCTGCGGCCGGGGGATCCGTGACCGCGTGGGCCGTGGTTGGGAGGGACCTGGAGCACGGCGGCGCGATGGCGGGGATGCTCACCGGGGTCTACACCGGGGGGACCCCGAACATGGCAGCGATCGGCACCGCCCTCGAGATCCCCTCCGAGAACTTCGTCCTGCTCAACGCAGCGGACATGGTGGCGTCGATCCCCTACCTCTTCCTGATCCTCCTCGTCATGCCCCGTGCGCTGGCGTTGGTCCTGCCGCCCTTCCGGCGAGGCGACGGGGAGGTCGCCGAGCCCATGGTGCTCTTCCGGAACATGCCCCGACCGAAGACCGTCGGGGTGGCGTTCCTCCTGGCCGCTGCGGTGGTGGCTGCGGGGGTCGGCGCGGGCGAGCTGTTCCCGGACACGGGGCGGAGCGCGGTGGTGATCCTGGTGATCACCTCCCTCGCCGTGGGCCTGTCCGCGGTCCCCGGGGTCCGCCGGTTCGAGGGCACCCACGACATAGGCCAGTACCTCCTCCTCGCTTTCTGCGTCTCCATCGGCTTCACCACCGACTTCACCGAGCTCTTTTCATCAAATCCTGCGGTCATCCTCTTCGCTGTCATCACGGTGGTCACCGCCGTGGCAATCCACTTCACGTTGGCCGTGGTGTTCCGCATCGACCGGGACACCGCCATCATCACCTCCGCGGCCGGGGTCTTCGGGCCCCACATGATCGGCCCCGTCGCCGCAACCCTGAAGAACCGCGAGGTCGTGTTCTCCGGAATTGCGTCGGGCCTCGTAGGCTTCGCGGCGGGCAACTACCTCGGAATGGGAGTCGCATGGTTACTCAGCTGAAGCTCTTGCTGCTGGCAGCGATGCTCTCCGCCTGCTCCGGCGGCGGCGGCGCGTGGATCAAGTACCGGGTCAAGCCCGACTACCCCAAGGCCACCGAGGAGACCCTGGACCTCCATGGCCTCGACGCCCCGGTGACGATCCACTTCGACCGCTGGGGCGTCCCGCACATAGACGCGAAGTCGGAGACCGATCTCCTGCGCGCGGTGGGCTTCGTCCACGGCCGGGACCGGTTCTTCCAGATGGACCTGCTGCGGCGCACGGCCCGGGGCCGCCTCTCCGAGCTCCTGGGCAACCAGCCAGCGGGACACGGCACCACCGTGGATGCGGACCGCACCATGCGCATGTGGGGTATGGATGCGGCCGCAAACGAGGACGAGGCGGCCATGGGCCCGGAGCTTGCGAACCTCATGGAGGCCTACAGCGACGGGGTCAACCAGGCGGTGGCCATGCGAAAGCCCCTGGAGTACCGGCTCCTGAGGGCCGAGCCCGAGCCATGGACCCCCGGGGACAGCTTCGCGGTTGGCCGCGTCCTCGCGTTCGGTCTCAGCCACAACTGGAAGCAGGAGCTGTATCGCTTCCTCATGGCCCTGGAGGGAGGCGCCGAGCGAGCGGACATCCTATATCCCTCGGAGCCCCTAGACTTCGCCGGGGACGCGGCAACCCTGCCGGGCGAGGACCCGGATAAGGTCCTCCCCCCAGCCATGGCGCCGGAGCTCCTGGAGTACCTGGAGACCCTCGCACCGGTCCCGCCCTCCGGGCGCCGGGTGGCCGAGTCGGGGTTCGGGTTCGACGGCCGCTACGCAGGCTCCAACGCGTGGGTGGTGGGCGGCAGCTACACACAATCGGGGATGCCGCTCCTGGCCAACGACCCGCACATGATCCACGTCCTCCCATCCCTGATGTACCAGCAGCACATCCGCTGCCCTGGGCTCCACGTTATCGGCATCACCGCGCCGGGGCTCCCCTACGTGCTCATCGGCCACAACGACCACGTGGCCTGGGGCGCCACCACCGCTGTCTCCGACGCTCAAGACCTCTACGTGGAGAAGCCCGCAGGGGACGACGCAGTGCTCACCCCGGACGGACCTAAGCCCCTCGAAACGACGGAGCTGGTGGTCACAGCCCGAAAGAACAAGCGGAAGCGTGTCGAGCACCGCTTCACCTTGCGATCATCCCGCCACGGCCCCCTCCTCAACGACATGTATCCGGAGCTGCTGCCCTCTGGTTCTCCGCTGGTTTCGGTGCGCTGGGAGACCAGGGGAGCGGGCCTCACCATCGTGTCGGTGCGCAAGGCCAACAAGGCAAAGACCGCCACGGAGTTCCGCGAGGCCATGCAGACCATGCTCACCCCGGTGCAGAACATCGTGGTGGCGGACGTGGACGGCACCGTAGGCTTCTTCCGGTGGGGGCGGGCCGCAGTCCGCCTCAACCACAGGGGCACCTTCCCGGCCCCGGGGTGGCTCGCCAGGTACGACTGGGCGCGGATAGCCGAAGCAGGGGAGATGGCCGCGGCAGAGGCCGGCCCCGACGGGATCTTCGTTACCGGGAACAATCTGGCCCGGGACCCGCGCTACGGCGGTGACGTCTTCCAGATCGACGCGGCGCCGCCCTATCGTGTCCAGCGGATCCGCCAGCTCATGCGCTCCGCGGACCGGCACACCCCCGGGGACTACATGGGCTTCCACCGGGACACCAAGCTCCTGCGTGCCAAGCTCCTCATGCCCGGGATCCTAGAAGATTTGCAGGGGATGGATGACCTGGACGACCTGGAGACCGAGGCCCTGCAGGTGTTGGAGCAGTGGAACTACGACGCTGGCGCCGATGACCCGGCCCCGGCAATCTTCTTCTCCCTGTACCGGGAGGCCGCCCTTGCGGGGCTTAGGGACGAGTTGAGCGACGCGGGCCTCCACTTCGTTTTGACCCTGCCCTACCCCCACGCTACCTGGGATCACTGGTTCCGGCGGGTGGACCACCCGGGCTGGGACGACCGCAGCACTCCTGAGACCGAGACCCGCACCGACGTCGTCCGAGAGGCGTTCCACACGGTGGTCGGTGAGCTCCGTCTGGCCCAGGGAGAGGACCCCCACCAATGGGCCTGGGGCCAGCTCCATACCTTCTACGTGCGCCACCCCTTCGGAAAGAAGAAGGCCCTGAAGCGCTTGAACCTGCCCCGCTACCCGGCGGGGGGCGGCTGGGACTCGATCTGGAAGACCCACTTCGCGTTCTCAGACCCGGAGGATCCCTTCCGCATCGACGCGGGGCCGGTCTACCGACAGGTGATCGATCTGGCGGACATCCACCACGCCCACTGGATCCTGGACACCGGCGCCTCAGCCTGGCCCGACTCCCCCCACTACCGGGATCAGTACGAGCTCTGGCGCAAGGGCGAGTACGTCCCCATGACCTCGGATTGGGACCTCATTCCCGCTGCGTCCGAGGCGATCCTGACGTTGGAGTGACTGTGGGAGGAGCGACGGGCTCCTGGAGCGGCGGGCCGTTCAAGAACATGAACCGGAGATAATCCACAGCCAGCTTACGGCGGGCCTGCGGGTCAGTGGTGCTGGCCAGAATTCTAAAAAACTGCTTGGCGGGGGCTGCGCCTTTGATCGCGTCCGCGGTGGCTACGAGGGCGTCGATGGCCGCGTCGGGCGGCACGTCGATGCCCTGGAACATCCTGAGGGCCACGTCCACGGAGAGGAGGGAGTGGAAGACCTCCTCGCCGCGGCCGTAGCTGCGTTCGAGCATGGGCAGGAGGACCCTCACCTCGACGGCGAGATCCGGCACCATCTTCACGGTGCCGAGAAGGTTCACCAGGTTGAGGCGGTTCTCCAGCTCGATCCGCTGGGCGACGCGACCCGAGAGCGCTGGCACGAGATCCCGGTGGGCCGCCAGGGCCAGCATGAGGTCGTTGGACTGCATCCACACAGAAGCCAGCTCATTGAGGACCGCGGCCCGGGTCACGGGGAAGGTGTCCTGGGGGATCCTGTCCGCGGCCGCCGCAAGAACCGCCCAGCCCATGCCCTCGAGCTGGGTTCCCCGGGTGAGCGCCACCACCGTGGCGGCGATCCCCACGATCTCCCGGTAGAGCCCCGCGGAGGACAGCGCATCCGCGTTTTCTAAAAAACCCTGGAGGCTGAAGCTCGCGGGGGCCTTCCAGAGGCCGACGACCCAGGTCCACGCCCCGACCACGGCGCTCCCCTGGAGACCCCCGGGGGGCTTCGAGAGCTCCGGCATCGGCTTCCCCGCCGCGTTCGCCGCTGAGACCGCCTGGAGCTCCTTGACCAGCTTGATCCCCCATCGAGGGAGGAGCTTCGCCTTCTTCAGGGCGCGGTCTTTTTTCAGAGCCTTCATGGCCGCCACCTTGCCCGCGTGGTCCTTCGCTATGTGCCAGGCCCGCACGTGGCCGCCGATGGACGGGAGGTTCGGGAGGCGCGCCAGGAAAATCGGGGTCTCGTGGTCCTCGGGGAGGACCTGGCCCCAGGTGGTCTCGCGTTGTCTCAGGAGCCAGACGGCCTGGTCCACGAGACGGTCCGCCGCGGAGATGTGTCCCCGGATCCGGGCGGTGAAGGTGACCCAGGCAAGGAGATCCAGGGACACGGCCTTCCGGGCCGCGTCCACCGCGGCCGCCTTGGTCTTGCCCAGGATCGCCGGCCCGCCATTGACCAGCCGCCGCCCGGCGGCCACTGCGTCGGCCAGGGCCCGGTGCGCGGCCACGTCGTCCCCGCGCCGCATCGCATACATGGCCGCGGCGAGATGCGTATGGAGGATTGCGTCGTCCCGGGGCCCCGCTGCGACTGCGGCCCAGCAACCCACGTCGTCCATGTCCCGCGCCAAGCTGGTCCAACCGGCGCCCACGTTGAAGGCGCCTTCTGTGCCCGCGGGGATGAAGAGCGCGCCCAGGCTCTGGCTGAGCTGCGCGTTCACCGAGAGGCTCCCCCGCTGGGAGTTGAGTCGGCACGCGATGGTCGCATAGCCGGCGAAGCCCCGCGCGGTCATGCGCCGGAAGGCCCGGTAATCCTCCGTCGCACCGACCCCGTCGCCGGCTATCTCCCGCAGCCACATGCGGACCGGCAGGAGCGCGTGGACCGGATCGTCCACGTCGCAGGACGCAGCCCGCTCCCCTTGGGCGACAACCTCGTCGAGCTTCGCCAGCGCGGCCGCGGTATCGCCCGCTGATCGCAGCAGGAGCATTGCCTCCAGGAGGTGGGGCATCCACGACACCCCGCCCATGGATTTCGGGGTCATCGTCAAGGTCAGGTTGAACACTTGGGACGCGGCCTCCGTGTTACTGAAAAAACGCGCCGTGCCGGCCAACATACCAAGGATGAAGCGCAGCTCTCCCCGGTATACGCGGATCCGGGCCTCCAGGAGATCGGCCAGCCTGGGGAGGGCGCCCTCCCGTTGCTCCACCATGGTGTCGAGGCCCACGTCCGTGGCGTCCCGCAGCACGTCGATCAGGAGGTCGGTGAAGCCCAGGGGCGCGTCCCCCGGGGCCTCGACCCGCGACAGGGCCTGCTCCAGCACAGGCTCCACCGCGAGGACCAGCTCTTTGAGGATCGACTTCCAGTCCGCCTCCTCCGCCACGAAACCAGGAACCACCTGGTGGGCCAGGGGGAGCACCGTGAGGAGCTCCCAGCCGGTGCCCCTGACCTCGAAATGCTCCAGCGCGTTGTCCACCAGGCGTCGAGATACGACCTCACCCTTCGCCAAGGCCGCCTTGCCCACCTCCGGGGCCTCCTTCCAGGCGAGAACAGCGAGGAGGTCCCACGCCGTCATGCGGCCCGCGTCCAGGCCCACGGACCACCAGCCCGTCTCTTCCGGGCCCGGGATGGTGGCCTCTTCCAGGGCCGCTACCGCGGCGGACCAGTCCTTGGCGATGGCCTTGCTGATCCCTCGGGCGATCCGGGTGATTGCGGCGGAGTGATCCGGCGTGTCCAAGGCCTTGAACAGCGCGGAGAGGTCCCCTTCGAGGGTCACGTCCAGGCGCTGGAGGGTCCCCGCTGCCAGTCCGCCCTGGTCCGTGAGCCATTGGAGGAGGGCCAGCGCCGCGAGGCTGCCGCTCCGCCGGCGCGAAGCGCTCGATCTCGGAGACTCCCTCCTTGTGGGAGGGGCTTTCCAGCCCCGACTCAGCCAGGTGGTCGAGGAGATCCGCTGCCATGCCGATCTCCTTGAGCGCCAGATCGGCCCGACCACGAAACAACTCCGCAGCCCCGGCGAAGACCCCGAGGGACGCATGTAGAACCCGGTCCTCCCGCTCGTTGCCAAGTCCCTGGCGGAGGCGGCGGAGCGCTTCGGCCACCTCCCCGAGGAGGGTCGGGAGGTCCCCGGATCGTCCGTCGAGCGCAGTGAGCGTGATCTGCCCGGCGAGGCCGCCCAGGGCCTCCAGAACCGTCATGGGCTCTGCGCCGCCGGACGCGGCCGCGGAGATGACCCGATCGGTGAGGCCGCGAACCGGGGCCCGGTCCAGGCAGGAGGGGGCTGCGCTCCAGGCTGCCGCCAGGCGGGTAGCGTTGCGACCATGGACCCCGTCGCCGTGGTCCGCGTCGATCTCGGCGAGGAGAGCATCATAGTACAGCGCACAGATGGGGACGGTGAGGAGGGGATCCACCCAATCCGCTCGCCGGGTAAGCCCGCCGAGCGCTCGCCCCAGGGCCTCACGACGCAGCCAAAGATGAGACGGTGCGTCCGCCCACGCGGCGAGCGCGGCCACGGCCTCGGGGACGACTTTGCGGTCCACCACCAATGCACGGACTAGGCCGAACATCGCCAGGTCGGGACGGCCCCGGGTCTCCAGGATCTCGGTGAGCTGCGCCAGTTCCTGGCGCTGCCGGGGGGCGAAGGTCCGGTCGCAGACATCAGGAGGCTCTCGTCCAGCCAACTCGATCCAATCCGCCGCAGCGGCGAAGAGCACGACACGGTCCTCCTGGTGGACCGCGGCTGCGTTGCGAAGCGCGTAGAGTTCCTCGGGCCGCACCGCAGCGGGGCGCTCCAGCCAGCCCCATAGATCCTTGAATATGGCGACAACATCTCCAGAACAGGTCGCCGAAAGGGTAGCCCAGGAGTCGTCATCGTCCCCCGCACCCGAGAGCTTGGCGGCCATGCCCTGGAGAAACAGGACAGCGCCGCTCACGGCACAGGACGTCGGCTCTTCGGACAGCGCCACAATCGCTTCGGCCAGGAGCACTCGGGCCTCCCCGGGCCGGCCCGAGGCGAGGGCATGGTCCGCCTCCCCGACCCGCCGGGCCCAGGCCGCCTCTCCGGGCACCCCGGGGATCGGCGCGCCCAGGAGGGCCGTGAAGAGAGGCGCGTCCAGGGGCGCCGGAACGCTTTGGTCGTGCGCCGGGCCGCAGGCCGACAGGAGGGAGAAGACAAGGACCAAGGTTGGAACGGTAAGATGGGTCATGTGTTGCTCCACGATACTGAGGTTCCTTTCCTTGATATCAGCTTGGACTCTGTTTGCAAGAGGAGGGAGCCTACGTTCGTTGCTCCGGAAGGAGGTCGGGAAGTTGCGCGTCGGGCCGCCCTCTGTTTTAATCCAACCAGTCACAAGGAGGCTCCCATCGATACCCGTGAACTCATTGCATGGATCGCCGCGGCTGGTGCTGTCGGTCTCGCCCTGCTGTTCTTTTCCCTGTTTCTCGCAAGGGCGCGAGAGGCGCGTCGCCTGCGCGTGGAGGCGGCAGAGGCCGCGGGCCTGGACCCGCTCACGAACCTGGCGAGCCGCCGTTCGGTCCTCAGCATCCTCGAGGCGGAGGTGGCGCGGTGTCTGCGCAGCGGCGCCTCCCTCGGAGTGCTCATGGTGGACTTCGACCACCTCTCCAAATTAAACGAGAAGCATGGTCGAGATGCGGGGGACGCCGTCCTCGTCGAGGGCGCCCGGCGGGTCCAGAACAACGTGCGGATCTACGACTCCGTAGGTCGCTGCGGGGAAGAGGAGTTCCTGGTTGTCCTCTCGGATTGTCCCGAGACAGAGCTCAACGACATCGCAGAGCGCGTACGGATGATGATCGAGCGGAAGCCATTCGCATGGAAGGAACGACAGCTTCGGGTCACGGTCTCGATCGGGGGCCTGACCAACGCCGCGCTCGACGAGAAGAGCGCGGATCGCCTCGTCCGCAGTGCGAAGAGGCTCCTGGCCGAGGCGAAGGCCCCGGGGAGGAACCGGGTCCAGATCACGGAGCCCTTCGAGCTGACAGAGGAGTCCAGCCTCGGGCTGGCCATCGAGACCCAGCAGATAAAAACCAGCGAGAAAGACGCATGAGAATCCTGGGATTTTTCGCCGTAATTGTAGCCCTCGTGGTCGGCTGCAACACCGCCGCGACCCCGCACCCCGGATCATCCGGCCCCGGGGACACCGGCACGGTCCCGGACTGGGCCAGCGTGGACATCACCGACGCCGCGGCGCTGGATCTCCCGCCTGCGGACGCCCCGCCGGCGGACACGCCCCCGGCTGATACGCCGCCCGCTGATACACCAAAGACCGACACGCCCTGCGTGCCCTCGTGCGATGAGGGCGTTTGCGGTGATGACGGCTGCGGCGGGGAGTGTCCAGCGTGCGGCCTCCACCAGGTCTGCATCGCCGATGCCTGCGTCTGCTCCTGGGAGGCCTGCGCCGACGCCTGCTGCGGCGAAGGAGCGACCTGCCACGAGGGCGCCTGCTGCGCGCCGCAATGCGATGGCCCCGACGGACCGAAGGAATGCGGCGACGACCTCTGCGGCGGCGCCTGCGGCGTCTGCCCCGAGATCGCCCCGATCTGCGACCAGGGGAAATGCGCGCTGGAGTGCTTACCGGACTGTGACGGCAAGGAATGTGGCCCCGACGGCTGTGAGGGCTCCTGCGGTGAATGTCCCGGCGGGACCTGCATCGACGCGGCCTGCTGCTATCCCCAATGCGAGGGCCTGGAATGCGGGCTGGACGGCTGCGGCGGTGAATGCGGCAGCTGCGCCCCTGACGCTACCTGCGTGGAGCCCGGACTCTGCTGCGTCCCCGACTGCGGAGCGGCCGTGTGCGGCAGCGACGGCTGCATCGGCTCCTGCGGGGTTTGTTCAGAGTCCGAGGCCTGCGACGGCGGGGTCTGTATCCTGGATCCGGCCTTCGTCGGTTGCAGCGACATGACCCGCGAAGGTTTTTTAGTGATCTCGGGATATCCGTTGATTGCAGCGTGCGGGGGTGCGTGGACGGTGCCTGGGATCCACAACGAGACGCCCTCGTGCAACCGGGAAGCCGGCAACACGGGCCTCAACCCCGACGGCACTGGCTGCAACGTCACCGACCTCTGCGCCGAAGGATGGCACGTCTGTCTGGGCAAGGACGATGTTCTCTATCGGAGTCCCCTGGGCTGCGACGAGATCATGGACGGGGCCCAGAGCCCTGCGTTCTTCCTCGCCCGGACCTCGTCCACCGGCGCGTTCAACTGCTCCCCGGACACCATCGGCTCGCCCACCACGGTGAACGACATCTTCGGCTGCGGGGATCTGGGCTGCCCGACCAACGAGGCCTCGTGCTATCCCCTCCAGAAGGGCTCCCACGACGGCTGCAAGTCCCTGAAGAACAAGCCCTCGTCGAGCTGCTCCTGCGCGTTCAAGGGGGACCTGCCGCCGGGGGACCCGAACTTCGACCCGGGGAACTTCACCGACGTGATCTGCTCCCCCCAGAGCAGCGGCTGCGGATGGTGCTCCCCCCTGGACTACTTCAACGTGCTCCTGGGGGTCTACCACCCGAACGCCTGGGACTGCGGCGGGGCCGGCACCACTGAGGCCAACGACGTGGTGAAGACCCTGTCGGATCAGCAGGGCGGGGTGATCTGCTGCATGGACCAATGCGAAGTGGATATGGACTGTCCGGAGCCGCAGGTTTGCATCATGTCGACTTGTCAGGATCCGTAGGAGAATCGGGGCGTGGACGCCCCTCCCACAGCCGGATGTGCGCAGATGAAGCTATCTGAGATCGTTCGATATCTGGATGAGACGCTCCATGCGGAGCCCATGAAAGACACCGCCCTGAACGGGCTGCAGGTCGGGGGCGAGTGGGAGGTGGCGCGGGTCGGGATAGCAGTGGACGCGCGACTGGCGACCTTCCGTGCGGCCGTCAAGGCCGGCTGCGGCTTGGTGGTGGTCCATCACGGCCTCTTCTGGGGCGGGGCCTTCCCGTGGACCGGCGCTGAGTACGATCGCATAGCGTTCCTCGCCGACAACCGCCTGGGCCTCTATGGGAGCCACCTGCCCCTGGATGCGCATCCGATTCTTGGGAACAACGCGCAGCTCCTCCAGGCCCTGGGGGTGGCGCCGCGGGAGCGCTTCGGCGACTACCGGGGCCTTGAGGTGGGCTGGTGGGGCGATCTGGACGTCCCGGAACCCAGGGAGGCGCTGATGATCCGGATCCGCGATGTCCTGAGCGGCCCCGCGGACCTCCTGGCCTTTGGTCCCGAATCCGTACGCCGGGTCGCGGTGCTCTCCGGCGGCGGCGGCGGCCCCGACGTGCTCTCGGCCCTGCGGGTCGGCGCCGATCTGATGCTCACCGGCGAGGCCTCCCACCAACTCCACGCGCTCGCCGAGGACTGGGGCGCCAACCTGGCCTTCGGAGGCCACTACGCTACAGAGGCTCTCGGGGTACAGGCAGTGGCCCGGCGCCTGGAGGAGGACCTGGGCCTGGAGACGGTGTTCCTCCCGTACCCCACCGGGCTGTAGCCAAATAGCTTTCGTCTCCCTCCAGACCCCTTACTTAAAAAACTTGCAACGGTTGTGGGGCTTTGTTAGCTTGCCCTCGCTTATCGGACGCGGGCGCCCGGGCGCCCGCATGCACGGGGGCTGGGATGCTGCTCGGCCAGGAAAGAGCCACCCTCATCGTCGGACATTTTGGAAGCGGGAAGAGCGAGGTCGCCGTGAACCTCGCCCTGGCGGCCCGGGGTGACGAGCGCGCAGTGACCCTGGTGGACCTGGACTTGGTGAACCCCTACTTCCGCAGCCGGGAGGCCATGGAGCTCCTGGAGAGCCGTGGGATCCGAGTGGTCGTGCCCGGGGGACGCATGCGGGACGCTGACCTGCCGATCCTCTTGCCCCAGGTCCGGGCGCACCTGGAGGCTGCGACCTCCTACGGCGTCTTTGATGTCGGCGGGGACGACGTCGGGGCCAGGGTCCTGGGCTCCCTCTCCGATTCCCTGGACCACGGGGGCCACCGGGTCCTCATGGTGCTCAACGTGAAGCGCCCTTTCTCGGACACCGTGGCGGGCTGCCGCCGGGTACAGGGGGAGATCGAGGCGGCCGCGCGCCTGCGGGTGTCGGGCTTCGTGTCCAACGCCCATATGATGGACGCAACCGACCTCGCGGTCATCGAGGAGGGGGTGACGTTGGCCCGGGCGGTGTCCGAGGACGCCGGCGTCCCCCTGGAGTTCGTCACCGCGCCGCGGGAGCTGGCCAAAGAGGTGGCGGCCGCGCACGGCCTGCCGGTCCTGGCCATCGATCGCAGGCTGCTGCCGCCCTGGCTGAAAAAAGGAATCACGGATCGCAAGGAACCGTCCCCTGCGAAGCCGCTCTTCGGACCATAGGAGAGGGTTCATGCCGAGAGTCACCATCGAAAGGGAGCGATGCAAGGGCTGCAGCCTCTGTGTCGAGGCCTGCCCTCAGGACGTCCTTGCGATGTCCCGGGAGATCAACGCGAAGGGGTACTACTTCGCACACAAGGCGCGGCCCTGGGACTGTCTGGGGTGCCGCCTCTGCGCTATCACCTGCCCGGACTTGGCCATCGAGATCGCGTTGAGCGGGGCCCAGTACCACCCGTTCGAGTATTAGGAGGCCCTGATGGTGCGGAAACTCATGAAGGGCAACGAGGCCATCGGCGAGGCCGCTATCATGGCGGGCTGTCGGGCCTACTTCTGCTACCCGATCACCCCGCAGACCGAGGTGGCCGAGTATCTGGCGAAGCGCATGCCCGAGGTGGGCGGCACCTTTCTCCAGGGGGAGAGCGAGGTAGCGGTGAGCTACATGATCTTCGGCGCGGCCGCAGCGGGGAAGAAGGTGTTCACCTCCTCGTCGAGCCCCGGCGTGAGCCTCATGGCCGAGGGCATGAGCTACGTGGCCGCGGCGGAGCTGCCTGCGGTGTTCATCAACATCATGCGGGCCGGTCCGGGCCTGGGCGGGATCCTGCCGACCCAGTCGGACTACCACCAGGCCACCAAGGGCGCAGGTCACGGCGACTACAAGATGCTCGTCTTCGCTCCCTCCTCGGTACAGGAGGCGGTGGACCACATGATGCTGGCCTTCGACCTGGCCGAGAAGTACAGAAACCCCGTGTTGCTCATCGGCGACGGGATGATCGGTCAGATGATGGAGCCCGTGGAGCTGCCCGACGTGCCCCGGGAGTACAACGAGATCGAGGGCAGCGAGGCCTGGGCCACGACCGGTTGCGAGGGAAGGGAGCGCCACCTGGTGAAGACCCTCTTCCTCGACGCGGAGGAGAACTACGCACACAACCTGAAGATGGCTGCGAAGTACGAGGTGATGGAGGCCGACGAGCTGCGCTACGCGGAGGAGGGGCTCGAAGACGTCGATGGGGATCTTGATGTCCTCATCGTCGCCTACGGCACCATGGCCCGGATCTGCACCACCGCGCTCGATGGGCTGCGGGCCAAGGGCCTCAAGGCCGGCATCCACCGCCCCATCACCGTCTGGCCTTTCCCCTACGCCCGGATCCACGAACTGGCGAGAAGGACGAAGCTGGTCGTAGCGGTGGAGATGTCCATGGGCCAGCTCGTGGGTGACGTGCGCGCCGCGGTGGGCGACCAGGTCCCGGTGGAATACTACGGCAAGACCGGCGGCATCGTCCCTACCCCCGGGGACGTGACCGCGGCGATCCTCGAGATCGCAGGGAGGGGCTGATCATGGCTGAGACCATCTTCGAGCGGCCCGAGTCCATGAGCACCAACGTCACCCACTACTGCCCGGGGTGCACCCACGGGGTGATCCACCGGATGGTGGCCGAGTCCCTGGACGAGCTGGGCCTCCGCGAGCGGACCGTGGGCATCGCGCCCGTGGGCTGCGCGGTGCTGGCGTACAACTACTTCTCCATCGACTTCCAGGAGGCCGCCCACGGCCGCGCACCGGCCGTGGCTACGGGGATGAAGCGGGTGCGGCCGGAGCTCATCGTCTTCACCTACCAGGGGGACGGCGACCTGGCCAGCATCGGCACCGCAGAGATGATCCACGCGGCCAACCGAGGCGAGAAGATCACCACGATCTTCGTCAACAACGCTATCTACGGCATGACCGGGGGCCAGATGGCCCCCACCACAATGCCGGGGCAGCGCACCAGCACCTCCCCCGCAGGGAGGGACACGGCCTTGACGGGGATGCCCCTGCGGGTGGCGGAGATGCTCTCCACCATCCAGACCCCCGGCTACATCGCCCGGGTGTCGGTGCACAACCCCAGGGAGCAGGTGAACGCCAAGAAGATCATCAAGAAGGCCTTCGCGTACCAGGCCGCGGGGACCTGCTACAGCCTGGTGGAGGTGCTGTCGACCTGCCCCACCAACTGGGGACTCACTCCGGTGGAGTCCATGCGGTGGGTCGAGAAGAACATGCTGCCTGACTACCCCCTGGGCGAGCACAAGACGCCCGAGGAGGTCACCTGACCATGCAGAGCGAAGTCATCATCGCAGGGTTCGGCGGGCAGGGCGTGATGCTGGCGGGCCAGTTGATCTCCTTTGCGTCCATGGACGCAGGCTACCACGTGGTCTGGCTCCCCTCCTACGGCCCGGAGATGCGGGGAGGCACCGCGAACTGCACGGTGGTGATCTCCGACGAACCGATCGCCTCGCCGGTGGTGCCGGCGCCCGGGGCCTGCATCGTCATGAACAACCCGTCCCTGGAGCGCTTCGGTCCTGCGGTGCGTCCCGGTGGCCTCGTGCTTATCAACTCGTCCCTGGTCTCCGCCGTCCTGGAGAGGGACGACGTGACCCAGGTAAAGATTCCAGCCAACGCCGTAGCGCAGGAATGCGGCACGCCCAAGGCCGCGAACATGGTGATGCTCGGCGCATACCTGGCCGCGTCCGGCGCCCTGGCCCTGCAAGCCGTCAAGGACATTATCGTGGAGAAGTTCGGGGACCGGGAGGGCTGGGTGGAGCTGAACCATGCGGCCCTGGACCGCGGCAAGGCCCTCGCCGAGGAACAGCTCGGAGGGACGAAATGACGGACATCACCTCGATCCTGGAGAGCCACGCGGGGGAGGAGGCTTCCCTCATCGAGATCCTCCACGACGTGCAGCTCGCACACCGGCACATCCCCAAGGACTCTCTGGCCGCCATCTCCGCGTACACCGGCGTCGGTCTGGCCCGGGTCTTCGGCGTCGCGACGTTCTACGGAGCCTTCTCCTTCGAGCCCAAGGGCGAGAAGATCGTGAAGTGCTGCATGGGCACCGCGTGCCACGTCAGGGGAGCCGGGCGCAACCTCGAAGACATTGAGGAGCGCCTCGGCATCAAGGCCGGGCAAACCACCGCGGACAGGAAGCACTCCCTGGAGGCGGTGAACTGCGTGGGCGCATGCGGCATAGCGCCGGTGGTGACCGTGAATGAAAAAGTCCTGCCCAAGTTCAAGATGGCGGACTTCGATAAAATCCTGGGGGAGGGCGAGAAATGAAGGTCGCAACCCTCGAGGCATTCGAGGCCCTGCGAGAGGACGCAGAGGCCGCCCAGAAGAAGCTCAGGAAGAAGGTGCTGGTCTGCTGCGGCACGGGCTGTCTGGCGTCGGGGGCCGGCGCGGTCGCCGCGGCCCTCCGGGCCGAACTCGACACAAAGAAGCTGGACGTGGAGGTGGGCCTCAAGATGTGCGAGACGGGCTGCCGCGGTCTCTGCGAGCTGGGCCCCCTCGTCACCTTCGAGCCCTCCGGATTTTTTTATAAGGGGGTCAAGGCCTCCGACGTCTCCGAGATCGTCGAGAAGACCGTCGAGGGCGACGACGCCATCCCCCGGCTCCTCTACCGGGACAAGGCCTCCAAGCAGCGGGTCGAGACCTATCATCAGATCCCCTTCTACAAGCGCCAGACCCGCTGGGCTCTGCGCAACGTCGGCCTCGTGGACCCCAAGGACGTGGCCGAGTACATCGCCCGGGGCGGCTTCGCCGCCATGGCGAAGGCTCTAGTAAAAATGTCCCCCG
>CAZNWW010000035.1:0-6441 GCA_964576155.1 uncultured Myxococcales bacterium
GAGGCCTCCTGCGACGCGCTGGACAACGACTGCGACGGGGAGACCGACGAGGGCTTCGAGATCGAGGCCTTCGACGGGGCAGCGAAGGGCATCGGGGAACAATGCGGGACCGGCTCGTGCGCCGGCGGCAAGGTGATCTGCTCCGAGGACCGCACCGAGGCCGTGTGCTCCACCTGGACCGTGGTCGAGGAGGAGTCCTGTGACGGCCTGGACAACGACTGCGACGGGGAGACCGACGAGGAGTTGACCTACGACGGCAAGGGTCTCGGCGATCCCTGCAACGGTGTGGGACCTTGCGGGAACGGCGTGGTGGAGTGCCACCCCGGTACCGCCGCAACGATCTGCTCCACGGATCCGGGGGGATCGGCCACTGAGTCATCCCCCGAGGCTTGCGACCTGGTGGACAACGACTGCGACGGGGAGATCGACGAGGCCCCGGTGCCGCCCCCGAATGTCTGTCCCTCGAAGGGCGTGTGCGAGGGCGGCCTCGCTACCATTGCGCTCTGTGAGGATGGCGGATGGGTCTGCCACTTCGACGGGATCCCGGGCTACCAGGCATCAGAAGGGATCTGCGACGGCCTGGACAACGACTGCGACGGCAAGGTGGACGAGTTCCTGGACAAGACATTTTCCGTGGCGTGGGAAACGATGGTCCCCGGGACGCCTCCTCCCCGGCGCGGCGCGGCCACCGCCTGTATGGACGGCGGGGGCCTGGTGACCCTGGGTGGCCAGGGACAAGAGACCCTGCCGCCTGCTGGAGAGAGCACATGCCACGCCGACCTCTGGGTCCTCGGGGCAGACGGCGGCTGGACCAGCGAGGGTGACGTCGGCGCCGCGCCCCGATCGGGCGGGATCTTGGTCCACGCCTGGGCTGCGGGCGGGCATCTACTGGTAGGGGGGCGCTGCGGTTTCGGGCCGGCGGAGGGGGCGTGGCTGCTCCCGGATCCCCTGGCCGGTGGCGTAGGCGCAGCAGTGGAACTGCCCCCGGGTGCAGCGAACCGCACCGGCCATGCTGCGCTGGTGGAGCCGGCGACCGGCGCAGTCTGGCTCATCGGGGGGCTCACCTCCGGGAATGCCTCTGCCCCGGATCTTCGCGTGAGTCCCGATCTGTCCACCGCCGATCCACTGGTAGGCTTCGACGCGCCTGCCCGATCCGTCGCTGTCCGGTGCCCGGAGGGCGCGGATGCGCTGGTTCTTGGGAGCCTCGCAGCGGACCAACCCTTCCACCTGGTATGGGAGGTGGATCTGGACGCGTCCCTGGTTACCCCTGTGGATCCCGGAGGTCTGTCTCCCCTGCCCCGGGACGGCTTCGGCCTTACCGCAGTTCCGACGGGGATCGTGCTCTACGGTGGTCGCAGTCCCGACGGTATGGTCCATGGAGACCTCTGGGTGTATGAACTTGACCACCACGAGTGGACCTTGCTGGGGGAGGGCGGCCCTCCGCGGACAGACCCGCTTCTTGCGGTGATCGGGGACAGCCTTCTATTGACCGGTGGTTTCGATTCCACGGGTGCGGCCTTTGAGGACGGGTGGTCGACGCCGTTCACCGGGGGCGGTCCGGACTGGACCCCGGTGTCCGGCCCGCGCCCCCCGGCCCGCGTAGGCGCCGCCGCTGCGGTGGACGTTCTTCATGGCGAGATCTGTCTGGCGGGGGGGGTGGCCACCGGGACCGAAGGACCTGTTTGGACCGAGGACGCATGGTGCCGCAGCGGACCGGGCGGGCCCTGGGTCCTCGCTGCCGCAGCAGGCGGACCCCTTTCTGCGTTCTCCTCATTGAGCCATGATCCTGTGCAGGATCGCTACCTGCTGGTCGGGGGCGCGGCTGCGGACGCCAACGGCGCGCCGGTCCCGTTGGCCCCGATTTGCGGGTTCCATGCTTTCCATCGGGCCAGCGGAACCTGGGAGGACCTGGGAGGCTGCGGCCCCGAGGACCCGACAGCGCCCCTGCAACGCGCAGGACACGCTGCCGCGGTGCGGCTGTCCGACGCAACCCTGTGGATCTTCGGTGGCCTGACCTCCCAAGGGATGGCGAACGATCTCTGGCGCATGGATCTCGAGACTGGGGCCTGGTCCCTGATCACGCTGGACGCACCCCCGAATGGGCGTTACGGCCATCACCTCTTCGTGCGGGACGACGGCGATCTCATCGTGGTGGGGGGGCAAGGCAGCGGCGGGGCGATCGATCTGATCCGTACGAACCTGGGCACGGTGAAGCCCCTGGCGTCGATTTCCTGGACTGCCGCCCCCTGGCTGCCTGCGGTCTTCGACCCTCAGGCGGATCGGCTCCTGGTGGCGGACGGCGCCCAGGCCGCGGTCTTGATCATGGACGGGACCGATCCTGCGGAGGTGATCCTCCTCGACGCGCCGCCCTCAGCCTGTTCTTCCGGGGAGGCTCCCCTCACGATCTGGGACGCCAAGGCCCGGGCCGGGCTTCTCCTGGGCGGCCTCGACGTCGAGGGCCGCCCCTCCGCCCGCGAGTGCATCATTCCTACCGAATGTCTGGGGGACTAGACAACTTCTCTGTGGGACGGGCGGGAGATCAGACCTCGGCCTCTTCAGACTCGCCGTTCAGATCGGCTTCGGCCTGCTCCGCGGGGATGTAGACCACGCGGGTGCAGGACGGGCAATGTTCCAGGGTCTCTGCCCGAAGGAGGATGTTGTACTGCTGGGGGCGGATGTGCCGCCGGCAGCCGCTGCAGGAGCCGTCGATCACCGGGACCACGGCGAGGCCCTCGCGGCGCTTCGAGATCCGCTTGTACTTGTTGTAGATCTGCTTTGGCAGCTCTGGGATGACCTCCTCACGGCGCACGTTGACCTCCGTGAGGCGGGACTCGATGGCCTTGACCTGTTTCCAGCCCTCCCCGCCTTCCTCCTCGGTCTCGCCGTGGAGGGCCTCCTGGCGCTTCTCCTCCTCCTGGATGGTCTGGCGGAAGTCCTCGATGGCTTCCTCGGCCTTCTTGAGTTCGTCCTCCTTGGCCTGCTTGGCCTTGCGGAGGGTTTCGATCTCGCGTTGGCGGAGGAGATACTCCTTGGTCTTCGTCACCGCACCCAGGCTGCCCTTGAGCTTGGAGATGCGCTCGGCGTCCTTTCGGATCGCTTCGACCTGATCCTTGTACCAGGTCTCCACCTCACCGAGCTTGCCCCGCTTCTCCTCGAGGCCCCTCTCCATCCTGGCCACCAGGTCCTGGAGTTGGACCAGCTTGCCAGCAAGCTCGTCCCGTTGCACCTGGTAGCGGTGCTGCTCGTTGTCGATCTGCTGGAGTCGGACCAGCGTGTCCATTACCTCTTTCAACGTCGCCCCCTTGAGATCAGACGTTCACAAACGAAAAAAGGGGCGCCCGCGGGGCGCCCCTTTTGTATCGCATCAATGTTGTCAGGCACGTGTGAACTTTCGTGCAAGGCATCACCTGTCTGTCAACCGCCACCCGAATGGTGGGCCCACCAGGAATCGAACCTGGGACCAGCCGGTTATGAGCCGGCGGCTCTACCAATTGAGCTATAGGCCCAGCGTCCGGCGAGGAATTATATGGGGTTGGAATGGGAGTTCAAGGGGAAAGTTGAAAAGTTCTATACAGATTTTGGATTTCAGACTTCGCAGATGCCGTATCCCCGGCTCTTCGGGGCGCTGCTTGTGCGCGTTGTTGATGGATGCAATACTGGGCCGAACGTGGTTCAGGGAGCTGGGAGAATGCCTGCACGGGTGCCCAGGATGGTGGCGGCCACAGAGAGCGGGGAGGTCTTCGACCATCCCCGGCTCACCATGGCGGTGTGGGACGGTGTTGCGATCCGGACTCCCCTGCCCGAGGAGCTGATTCCCCTGCCGGAGGGCTCCGATGTCTTCCTCCTGCCAGGGCGGATTCCCATGGGCTTCGCCGGCCGTAAGAACCACCTGCTCGCCTACGACGGCGAGCCGGATACGGGGCCGGTCCAGGCGGTGAGTGCGTTTCTGGCGCCGGCCTATCTTCGCCTGGGACACCCGGCCTTCGAAGCCGGGGAAGACGCACCCTGCCTGCCCCTCTTCGCCTACGCTCCCCTGGGGTGGATGGACGGCCGCTTCTGGACCGTCGGAACACGGATCGATCCGGAACGCCGCCAGGACCCGGCCCTCTTCGACCTGAAGATGATCCGCCGTCGTGTACAGGATGAGCTGACGGAGCGCCCGAAGAACGTCCTCCTGCGTCAACTGGAGCGTTGCGCGCTGGAATACGAATGCCGGGCCGCGCAGAACTACTTCCTGCACCGCTGGGAGGCTCCCCTGCCCACCTCCCATGCGTGCAACGCCCGATGCGTAGGTTGCATCTCCGAGCAGGACGGGGAGATCCCCGTCACCCAGGAGCGTCTGACGGTTCTACCCGCCGCGGCGGATGTCGCAGAGGTAGCGCTGACCCATTTCGGCCGTGTGAAGCACCCCGTGGCCAGCTTCGGCCAGGGCTGCGAGGGGGAGCCGCTGACCAGGGCACCGGTCCTGGAGGAGAGCTTGTGTCGGATTCGGGACGGGGGCGGGACGGGGACCATGAACCTCAACTCCAACGCCAGCCGGCCAGACGCAGTCGCTGCGCTCTTCGAGGCTGGCCTGGACAGCATCCGCATCAGTCTGAACTCGGCGCGTAAGGATGCCTACGAGGCCTACCACCGCCCCGTGGGTTACACCTTCGAGGACGTGGAGGAGAGCGCTCGCCGGACCAAGGCTGCAGGGGGCTTCATCAGCCTCAACCTCCTGGTCTTCCCCGGGGTCACGGACCGTGAGGAAGAGGTGGAGGCCCTGGAGGCCTGGATCGAAGAGTACGGTGTCGACATGATCCAGTGGCGCAACCTCAACATCGATCCCTCTCTCTACCTGGACACGGTGGGATACGGCTCCGGCGGCGGAGGTGCGTGTCTGGGGCTCCTGGAGACGATCCGACGGATCCGGGCGCGTTTTCCGGACCTGCGCCATGGGTATTTCAACCCCTCGCTCAGTTGATTCTCTGCCCATCCAGAGGGGCGCAAGAACACGAAGTTATCCGATTTGACCTTGACCGGGTCCGGGTCCGGCGTTATCTTTCGCAGCGGCTCGTGCGTCCCGCGCGTACGCAGCAACTAAGGAGTTACAGATGTTGAGCAAAGACCAGTTCCTCTTCTCCTCCGAGTCCGTCACCGAAGGCCATCCGGACAAGGTCTGTGACATGATCTCGGATGGTGTTCTCGACGCGATCATCAAAGAAGATCCCCGGGGTCGGGTCGCCTGTGAGACCCTGGTCACCACCGGCCTGGTCGTTCTGGCCGGCGAGATCTCCACGACCACCTACGCGGATCTTCAGCAAGTAGCGCGGGATACGATCAAGGAGATCGGATACAACAAGCCGGAATACGGCTTTGACTACCGCAGCTGCGGCGTCGTGGTGGCCGTGGATCAGCAGTCCTCGGACATCAGCCAGGGCGTCACCGCCGGGAAGGGGTTGTTCAAGGAGCAGGGCGCCGGCGACCAGGGCCTCATGTTCGGGTATGCGTCAAACGAGAACGATGTCCTCATGCCGACACCCATCATCCTGGCCCACCGTCTCACGAAGCGCCTCTCCGACGTGCGCAAGGCCGGGGACGTGGGCTTCTTCCGTCCCGATGGAAAGTCCCAGGTCACCGTTGAGTACCGTGACGGCAAGCCGGTCCGCTGTGACGCCATCGTGGTGTCGATTCAGCACGACCCCGAGCCCACCTACGATGAAATCCGTGAAGCCGTGATGGACAAGGTCATCACCCCCATCATTCCGGAGAACATGATCGACCGGGACACCAAGATCTTCGTGAATCCCACGGGGCGCTTCGTCATCGGTGGTCCCCACGGCGACTCCGGTGTGACCGGCAGAAAGATCATCGTGGACACCTACGGTGGCTGGGCACGACACGGCGGCGGGGCCTTCTCCGGCAAGGACCCGTCGAAGGTGGATCGGTCAGCGACGTACTTCGCCCGCTACGTGGCGAAGAACGTCGTTGCGGCGGGGCTGGCGGATCAATGCTCCATCCAGGTGGCCTACGCTATCGGCGTGGCCCAGCCCGTTGGTATCCTGGTGAACACTTACGGCACAGCGAAGACCGCCGAGGCCACTATCGAGGGCCTGATCCGGAAGCACTTCGACTTCCGTCCGGCAGCGATCATCGAGCGCCTGGATCTGCTCCACCCGATCTACCAGTCCACCGCAGCCTTCGGTCATTTCGGCCGGGACGACGTGGACTTCAGCTGGGAGGCAACCGACGTGGCCAAGGATCTCCAGATTGGCTGAGTCCCCCTTCCAAACCCCTTGACACCGGTGGCATACTCCTATAGAAGAATCTGACTTTTTGTGACGGTACCGCTGCCAGGAGAGCGAGATGAAGACCGTTAGCGTAACCTCTGACGATATCGACCGACGCTGGTTCGTCGTCGACGCCGAGGAACAGGTCCTCGGGCGCCTGGCGTCGCGCATT
>CAZNWW010000035.1:6451-10430 GCA_964576155.1 uncultured Myxococcales bacterium
GGTGCTGCGCGGCAAGAACCGGCCAGAGTACACAGTCCATACCGACGTGGGTGACTTCGTGATCGTGGTGAACTGCGACAAGGTCAACCTCACGGGGAACAAGCTGGACGGGAAGAAGTACTACAGGCACACGGGCTACATGGGCAACCTCAAGAGTTGGACCGCCCGGGAGATGCTGAACCGGAAGCCCGAGTTCCTGATCAAGAATGCTGTGAAGGGCATGCTCCCCAAGACCACGCTGGGCCGCTCCATGTTGCGGAAGCTCAAGGTCTACGTTGGGCCGGAGCATCCCCACGTCGCCCAGAAACCCGAGAACCTGGACCTCACTGCCAAGGCCCGCTAGGGGCCCGCGGAGACACGGAGCAGGATATGACCGAGACGACCCAGATCGCCGCCACCGGTGGGCGCAAGGAGGCGACAGCCCGTGTCCGGATCACCGAGGGCACCGGGAAGATCACTGTCAACGGACGAGACGTGGAAGAGTATTTCCGACGCCCCGTCCTCACCATGCTCATCCGCCAGCCTCTCGAAGTGGTGGATATGGTGGATCGCATCGACATCGCCGCGTATGTGAAAGGCGGCGGCCTTTCGGGCCAGGCCGGCGCGATCCGGCATGGCCTCGCACGGGCTCTGGTCGAGATGGATGCGACTTTGCGGGCCGTGCTGAAGCGCGGGGGGTTCATGACCCGTGATTCGCGGGCCAAGGAGCGGAAGAAGTACGGTCAGCCCGGCGCACGCAAGCGATACCAGTACTCCAAGCGATAGAATCCGCCCCGGAGCCGCTGGCGTCCGCAGCTGCGGACGCCTCGGCGTTTCTTACGTCCGGAACAGGAGGGGCTGGCCACGGCCCCAGGTCCGTGCCAACCCCGAGAGGGGATCAGGCTGATGGACCAGACGACCAAAAAAGGCATTCCAGTCAACATCGTCAAGGAGGTACGGACCTCGTACCTCGACTACGCGATGAGCGTGATCGTGGGGCGCGCGTTGCCCGACGTGCGAGACGGCTTGAAGCCCGTACACCGGCGCGTCCTCTTCGCTATGAGCGAGCTGCGTAACACGTGGTCCTCGTCGTACAAGAAGAGCGCTCGCGTCGTCGGCGACGTGATCGGGAAGTACCACCCCCATGGCGACCAGGCGGTGTACGACACCATCGTGCGCATGGCCCAGGACTTCTCCATGCGGTATCTACTGGTGGACGGCCAGGGGAACTTCGGCTCCGTCGACGGCGATCCGCCTGCTGCCATGCGGTACACCGAGGTTCGCATGGACCGGCTCTCTGGGGAGATGCTCACGGATCTCGACAAGGAGACCGTGGACCTGGCGGACAACTACGACGGCTCCCTCCAGGAGCCCACGGTCCTCCCCGCTCGCTTCCCCAACCTGCTGGTCAACGGCTCTTCGGGTATTGCGGTGGGCATGGCCACAAACATCCCGCCCCACAACATGCGGGAGGTCATCGACGCCGCGATCCACGTAGCGCTGACACCTGACTGCTCGATCATCGACCTGATGCGTATCGTCCCAGGACCAGACTTCCCCACCGGGGGCTTCATCTATGGACGCTCCGGGGTGATGTCCGCCTACCAGGGAGGCCGGGGTGTCATCAAGCTGCGGGCCCGGGTCCACATGGAGACCAACAAGCGCACGGACCGCGAGTCGATAATCGTCACCGAGCTGCCCTTCCAGGTGAACAAGGCCAAGCTCCTCGAGCGCATGGCCGGACTGGTGAAGGATAAGGTCCTCACGGGCATCAGCGATCTTCGGGATGAGTCGGACCGTGACGGCATGCGCATGGTGATCGACCTCAAGAAGGACGCGATCTCCGACGTGGTGCTCAACTCCCTGTTCGCGCACACGCCCATGCAGTCCTCGTTCGGTATCAACATGCTGGCTATCGACCAGGGCCAGCCCAAGGTTCTCAATCTCAAGCAGATGCTCGAGCGCTTCATGGATCATCGCCGTGACGTGGTGACCCGCCGGACAATCTATGAGCTGCGCAAGGCCGAGGAGCGGGCACACATCCTCGAGGGCTTCAAGATAGCGCTGGACAACCTGGACGCGGTCATCGAGTTGATCCGCAAGTCCAAGGATCGCATCGAAGCCGAGACAGGCCTCCAGGAGCAGTTCGGTCTCTCCGAGATCCAGGCCAAGGCGATCCTGGAGATGCGCCTGCACCGCCTCACGGGTATGGAGCAGGACAAGATCCTCGATGAGCTCGAGGAGGTCCTGGCCGAGATCAAGCGTCTCAAGCTGATCCTCTCCGACCAGGAGGTAATGCTGGGCTTGATCATCGATGAGCTGAAGGAGGTCAGGGAGAAGTTCGGCGACGAGCGCCGCACCGAGATCGTGGACGACCTCGGAGACATCGACATCCTCGATCTCATCGCCGAGGAGGAGATGGTGGTGACCATCTCCTCGACGGGGTACATCAAGCGTACCCCGATCTCCCTGTACCGCAGCCAACGCCGGGGCGGCCGGGGCAAGATGGGGATGACCACCAAGGAAGAGGACTTCGTGGTGAAGCTCTTCGTAGCGTCCACCCATGATGACCTGCTGATCTTCACAAGTGTCGGGAAGGTCTACAAGCTCAAAGTCTTCCAGATCCCCGAGGCGGGACGCTCAGCGCGGGGTCGTCCGATCATCAACCTGATCCCCGTGGACAAGGGAGAGATCCCCAAGGCCATCGTCCGTCTGCGGGAGCTCAAGGAGGGCTACTCGATCCTCACCGTGACCCGTAAGGGCTACGTGAAGCGCACCGCGCAGACCGACTACGCCAACATCCGGTCCACGGGCATCATCGGCCTCCGCCTCGACGAGGGTGACGACCTGATCCGGGCCCGGGAGGTGCGGGACGACCAGGAGGTCCTCCTGGTGACCCGGAAGGGAATGTCGATCCGCTTCAACGTGGACGACGCCCGCCAGATGGGCCGCGCTACCCGCGGCGTTCGGGGGGTTCGCCTGCGGGATGGGGATGAGGTGGTCGGCGCCGAGGTCCTCGACGAGCAGGAGACGATCCTCTCGGTCTCCGAGCGGGGCTACGGCAAGCGCTCCAGCCCGGAGGAATACCGCATCCAGAACCGCGGCGGGACGGGCATCATCACGATCAAGACCAGCGAGCGCAACGGCCTGGTGGTCGGTGCGATCCAGGTCTTCGACAACGACAATGTCATGCTCGCCACCGACGGCGGCAAGATCATCCGCACCCGGGTGGAGGAGATCCCGGTCTTGAGCCGG
Source organism: uncultured Myxococcales bacterium (assembly GCA_964576155.1). GTDB lineage: Bacteria > Myxococcota_A > UBA9042 > CAIXZC01 > CAIXZC01 > CAZNWW01. Next base: position 9,686 of record CAZNWW010000035.1, read on the forward strand.
AACACCCAGGGCGTGAAGCTGATCAACCTCGAGGAGGGTGAGCGGGTCGTTGGTCTGGAGCGGCTGGCCGAAGACGACGAAGACGTCGAAGAATCCGAGCACCCGGCCGAGGACGACTCCCGCTTCCACTCCATCCCCGAGGGCGACGACGAACTCCCCGAGGTCGAGTAGCGCGACCTTCTCCGACAGGATCCCAATCCCAGACGTGAGCGTGCGAACGTCCCTTTCAGCTCTCGAAACGGCTGCGGATACGCGGGAGCGTATGCTCCTCGTGGAACGCGATGACCTTGTCCAGCTCCTCGAGCATCTCTGTCTTCGCTTGCCCGGACACGACGTAGTTCATATCGACGATGCTGCCACTGTCCATGCCGCTGCCTTCCAGGAAGCGACCTCCCATGAGAAGGAGCCAGTCCGGGAGAGATCCGATGCGGTTAGCGGCGCCCCACATCCGGCCCCATCCCCTCGCCGAGGTGCGGGGCTCGTAGCCGCCCCCGCCGAGGAGGAGCACGTGCTTGCTGTACTCACGGATCCGCTCCATCGCGGAGAACATGCCGTTGTTGGTCATCGAGAGGTTGGAGAGGGGATCCGAGCGGTGTGTGTCGGTCCCGATGACCGCCACGACCACCGTTGGTGCGAAGGCAGTGACCGCGGGGTCACCAGGCGGTCGATGGCCCGTAAGAACGTCTCGTCGTCACTGCCGGCGATGAGGGGGATGTTTATGGTGTAGCCCTCGCCACCGTCCTCC
>CAZNWW010000035.1:10440-10697 GCA_964576155.1 uncultured Myxococcales bacterium
GACCATGGATAGAGGGTTTTTCCGCTCTCGTGGGTGGAGGTGACGAGGACGCGGTCGTCCTTGTAGTAGGCGTCCTGGACACCGTTGCCGTGGTGGGCGTCGATGTCGACGTAAGCAACCCGGTATCCTCCGGCGAGGAACATGTCGATGGCCAGAATTGCGTCGTTGACGTAGCAGAAACCCTCCGCACGGGATCGGCTGGCGTGGTGGAAACCCCCGATTGGGTTGAAGACGACGTTGGCGTCCTCGTTCATGAT
>CAZNWW010000035.1:10743-15072 GCA_964576155.1 uncultured Myxococcales bacterium
CCGTGGCCGAGGAGTAGAGGAGGACGAAGTCGAAGAGGCCGGGAAAGATCGGACAGTCGTCCGTCCCCAGGTTGAACATGATGAGTTCGTCCCTCCACGCGGCGGGATCGGCGGTCTCCAGGGCGTCGATGTATTCAGGACTGTGGGACTCGACGAGGCGCTCCTTCTGGATCATGACGGGCTCCTCCTCCCGGATCCACGGCTCGTTGAGCATGCCCCCTTCGACGATCGTCCTGCGGGTTTCCGTGGTGCGGCTCGGATCGAAGGGATGATTTTCGCCGAAGGTGTGTTCGCTGAAGCGCCCCGAGTAGATGAAGATGCTGTCCTTGGGCCGCTTGACATGGTCCTCCGGGAAACGAACCGTGAAGGTGCAAGTACCTGAATCGAAGGTCTTCTGGGCAGTTGGCCAGGCCTTGTTCAGGAGCGCCATGGTCCCGGAGTTCTGCTGGATGACCAGGGCGTACATCCCGGAGAGGCCTGCAGAGTAGGCGATCTTGTTGAGATAGGCCGCCAGGAAGGTGGCCACGCCGCGGCCTCGCCATTCCCCGTGGACCACGATATCGAACTCCCCCATGTTGTTGGCCGGATTGTAGGTATATCTGCCCTCCCCGATGACCTGGGGGTTGGCGCGGGGGCCCACCAGGCCGACGATGGCCATGTCCTGGCTGTAATCCACCGTCGCCAGTTGCTGGGCCTCTCCTCTGGGGAGGGTGCTCTTCGTCCCGTGGTAGCGGAGACGGACCGCCTCGGGAGAGAGGGAGTAGAAGAGCTGCTGCAGCCCCCTCGCGTCCCCGGGGCGAACGGGACGGAAGAAGACCTCGGTCCCGTCGTCGAAGGTGTGGGTGGACTCGTAATGGTGGGGGTAGAGACGGCCGGAATCCGGCGCCACGATATCTTCGCCGCCGAGATAGCTGAAGCTCCGGGCTTCATCGAGGAGCTGGCCGCGGAACTTTGGATGGGCGATGGAGATCAGCGCGATGGCTCGATCCCGAATCGACAGCCCGAACAGGTTGACGATCCCATATTCCGTGACAACGTATTCTGCCTGGGATCGGAGGATCGCGGCCCCCCGGCCGATGCTGAGGCCCACGATTCGAGACTGCTGCCCGTCCGCTGTGGTGGACGGGAGGGCCATGATGTTGAACCCGTTCTTCGAGCGACGCGCTCCGTCCACGAAGTCCATGCTGCTCGGGAGATTCCGGGTCTGGGAGACGTATCCATCATCCACCCGTGCCAGTCCGGTCAACTCGATTCGTTGGATGGCGTGCACACACACCATCTCGTGGTTCTTTGCGATGATCGTAGGGTCGTTGACGTGATCTACGGGATAGAACTCGATGGCGGGGCTGCGGTGTACGGTGTCGTAGATGTGGCGGGTGCCCAGGGCCGTGGTGGCGATGGTCTTCCCTTTGTGGATCTGTTTCTTTCGGTTAGTGATGGCCCCGGACTCGATCAGGCGCAGGATGTCATCGGTGAAGATGTCCGTGTGGATCCCCAGATCTCTACGGGTGTCGAGTTAACGCATGGTGGCGGCCCCGATGGGCCCCCGGTCGAAATGGAGGGTCATTCCGTCTTCGATCAGGCCGGCGATGTGCCTACCGATGGTCAGGGATACAGGGTCGAGTTCAGTGAGGGGCACCTCCGAGAGCTCAGCGGTCCCTTCCACGAGGAAGTCGAAGTTTTCCATGGGGATCAACGAATCCCCGGTGGTCTCCGGCATGTTCTCGTTGACCTGGGCGATGACCAGCGCTGCGTTCTCCACCGCGGCCTTCGTCGCATCCACGGAGACACCGAGGCTGCAGAGTCCCAGCCTGTTCGGGGGGGCCACCTGGACGAGGGCTGCGTCGATGCGGACGATCCCCGAGGAGAAGGCCCGGGGGAGATCCACCAGGTTCATGGGAGTGTAGTCGGCGATGGTGTTGACCTTCACCCCCGATACCCCGCGGCCGTGATAGAACGTGTTGATATGGAAGCTCCGGTCCAGCTCCGGATCGGTCAGCCTGGATCTCTTTCCCGGTGCGAAGAGGCGGATTATCTCGATGTCCGAGTATTGACCCGCCATCTCTGCGAGCGCGTCGGAGAGCAGGAGCGGCTCCGAGGCGCCGGCACCGATGAACACGGTCTGGCCGCTGCGAATCCTCGAGAGGGCCTCCTCGGCAGGGACCAGCTTGTCAGCGTAGATGTCCTGCCACGTCTTCGAGGCCATGGAGAACCCCCTCGGTTTCGGCGGGAGTGAGTTCCAGCGTCGACTTCTACTGGCCGGTGCGGATTATCTCCTGCACCGCTGCGCCTACGCTCTCCGTGGTTCCGTCGCCGCCGAGATCAGCGGTCAGCCCGGAGCCTGCGGAGTAGAACTTCGTGGTTCCATCGTAGAGGAGTTGAGCGGCCTTGCCCAGGGTCTGTCGCTGACCCTCGTCAACCCGGCCGGTGTCGTCGTTGCTCATGTGCTCGAGGAGCGCGGCCATGGCCCAGAGGGATGCGCCGGGATTGATCTGGTTGGCCTCGAGGTCCGGCGCGGTGCCGTGGCCCGGCTCAGAGACGACCAGGCCGGTCTCGACCGTGAAGTTGAAGCTCGGCATCATCCCGATCCCGCCGATCTTGCTGGCTTCGGCGTCCGTGAGGAAGTCCATGGTGAGGTTCGAGCCGATCACCGAGTCGATGTCCTCCGGGTTCGTGACCGTGTACGCGCAGTAGTCCTTGATCAACATGTTCTTTATGTTGAGGTTGGCGTACTTGTCCTCGCCCGAGATCTTGTTCGCGACGTCCATGAAGATCTCGTCGCCCTTGAGTCCCTCGGAGTAGAGGATGAAAACGGTCTTCTTGCCACGCTTCAGGGTGTCGTCCAGGGCGTAACGCACGAAGTTACGGGAGTTCTTCTCGGTGATGCGGCGGAAGTTCATGGACTGCGTGTCCGTGGAGTTGCCCTCGCCGATGTAGAAGCCCTCGTTGTTCTGGCGGTAGCAGCGGGTGTCGATCTGCTTCTTCGTGAAGTCGTAGTTATGACCGACGAGCCGGCTGAAGGTTCCGATCTCGGCGCCGAGATCCGCCTTTTCGACGGTGTCGAACATGGCCGAAGCGAGGGGAATCAGGAAGTCTGTGCCGTAGAACTTCGAGGTCACGACGACCTTGAACCAGTCCGGGTTCTTCGCAATGCGCTGGAGCATGTTGTCGAAGATCGTGACCTCGAGCGCGATGCCCTCGAACTCTCCGGCGACTGCCTTGGCGAGATCGACGAAGGCGCCATCCGACTCCTTGAGGATGTTGGCCTTCTGGGTGACGTACACCGTGTCGATGCCCTTGTCCTTAGCGTACTCGAAGGCCTTGCGGATGATGGCGGTCGACTTGTCGGTGATGATTTTGACGTCAGTGTAGTCCGTTCCCGCCAGTTCGGGGGCGTCGGAGATCACTCCCTCGGGTCCGACGAAAACGGCCATGTTCACGTCTACGGAGACGTGCTGCCTGGGCACCACGTTCTTGAAGTCGCGCACGCAGGCGTCCGAGAGGAGCTTCTTGCGTGCGAAGACGTTGATGCTGGACGGGGTGCCCTTTCCGGAGAGGGTCCCTGTGGACCCCTTGAACGCGTAGCCCACCCGGGTGATGTAGTCCATGAAGGACTCCGCGGGGACCAGGACGTTGACCTCGAGGAGGGATTTACCTGCGTCACGAATGAACGGCAGGTCACCTTCAGTGAGCGCAGGGTAACGATCCTGAAGCGTGGGGAGATCCGCGTCCATGAGGAACTTGAGGGTCTCGGGTACCTTGCTGTTGGCGTCGTTGAGGAGCTCGATCCCGAAGTCACCGCTGAGCTTCTTGAGGAGGCGCAGTCCGATGGTGAGTCGCTGATCCTGGACTTCGCTGATCCAGTTGAAGGAGTAAGCCCCTCCGAGGAGTTCGGATGCCCGGGCGAGGGCCGTATCTGCGACGGCCTTTACGACCTCGCTCGCGTCCTCTGCCCGATCATCGCCTGGAAAATATAGAACATCAATCGAGTTTGCCATATCTGCTAGTCCTGTGGTTGTAGTGTTGTGTCCCGCCTCTCAGGTGTAGAGAATGTCATCCCAGGGGTGACGATAGAGAGGCTGCTTGAGCCGCTTCTGATCGAACACGTGCCCCATCATGCCGATGGTGCGTCCCAGGATGAACAGGCTGTTGAGCCCCTCCATCGCCAGGACCTCGTCGATCTCTTCCTTGGTGAACATGTCTGTGGCGCGCATCAGGTCCACGAAGAGGATTCCGATGCAGCCGTCCACGTTGAGGATCAGGTTGTTGCGCTTCGAGGTCGTGATCTTCTCGACCTCCAGAGCGTAGTTTATCAGGTCCACGGACGGG
>CAZNWW010000036.1:0-7617 GCA_964576155.1 uncultured Myxococcales bacterium
TCGCCAGGGCAAAGGCTGAGGCCGTCGCCAGGGCAAAGGCTGAGGCCGTCGCCAGGGCAAAGGCTGAGGCCGTCGCCAGGGCAAAGGCTGAGGCCGTCGCCAGGGCAAAGGCTGAGGCCGTCGCCAGGGCAAAGGCTGAGGCCGTCGCCAGAGCAAAGGCTGAGACCGTCGCCAAGGCAAAGGCAGCGGCCGCTGCCGAGAAGGCCGCAGTGAAGACCACCGTGGCGGTCCTCAGGGATGTCCAGTTCGACGGCCAGGGCGACGCCTCGGTGGTGCGCCTGATCAAAGACGGTGATGTCTCCACGCGAATTATTCGGAAGGGTGAGCGGGACATCGTGATGGTGGTGGACGGCATGTCCATCCCATCCGTCCTGGAGCGTACACTGGATACCAGCGACTTCGGCGGACCCGTCGCGTGGGTCAGCTCCTACAGGAACCCAGCGAAGACGAGCAGCACAGTGATCAGCGTGCACTTGAACGAGCCGGTGTCCCACCGCCTCGTGGAGAAGGACGACGTTATCGAGTGGCGCTTCGGCACCGGGAACACCGCCCAGCGGGTGGCACGGACCACGCCTCGGACCGCGCCTGCGGCGGCCCCCACCGGAGTGGGCTACCACCCCCAGGGCGTCGGCGCGGGTACCAGCCCCACCGGTGCGCCGGCCGGGGGCATCGCTCCGTCGATTCCCGATTCTCCCTTCGCCGTGTTGAACCCGCGACCCACGAAGAAGAAGAAGAAGTACACCGGACGCCGCATCAACCTGGCGATCAAGGACGCGAACATCCAGCATGTTCTGGCCTTCCTGGCCCGGGTCGGTGGCGTCAACATCGTCACCAACGACAAGGTTGAGGGGACCGTCAGCTTCTATCTGGAGGACGTCCCCTGGGACCTGGCTCTGGACATGATCTTGAAGACCTCCGCCATGGACTATGTGAAGGAGGAGGGCATCTACCGGGTCGCGCCCGTTGCGGACATCCAGAAGGAGTATGAACTCGAGCTGGAGAAGAAGAAAAAGATCACCGAGCTGAAGCAGCTCCAGGTGAAGCTGATCCCCGTGAACTATGCGGAGGCCAAGGACATGATCCCGCAGGTTCAGTCGATCCTGAGCGCCAAGGGGCAGGTCAGCGTGGACAAGCGGACCAACACCCTGATCATCAAGGACATCGAGGAGCACGTCCTCGCGGTGGACGATTTGATTCGACGTCTGGATGCCCAGACCCCGCAGGTCCTCATCGAGGCGCGTATCGTCGAGGCCAGCTCGGACTTCTCGAAGCAGGTCGGTGTCCAGTGGGGTGGTGCCGCGCTGGCTTCCCCCGCCACGGGCAACGAGACGGGCCTCATCTTCCCGTCGACCATCGGCCTGGCCGGTGGAGCGTCCGGTTCCCAGTCGAACACTGCGGGTCTCTACTCCACCGACAGTCCGAACTTCGCAGTCAACCTGCCGGCCGCTGCGGGGCAGGGCGCTGGTGGTGCGATCGGTCTGACCCTGGGCTCCATCGGTCAGGCGGCCAACCTCTACCTGCGGCTCTCCGCCGCAGAGGAAGAGGGCGTGGTGAAGATCGTCTCCGCTCCTCGGATCACCACGGTGGACAACAAGCAAGCCCGCATTCAGCAAGGTGTCTCTTTTCCCGTAAGCGTGGTCTCGGCGCAGGGCGTGAACACCCAGTTCTTCGATGCGGAACTCGCCCTGGATGTTACCCCGCACGTTACCCAGGATGGAAACATCCAGCTCCAGATCGACATCACCAAGAACGAGCCTGATTTTTCCCAGGTCGGCGCCAACGGCAACCCGACCATCCGGAAGAAGGAGGCCCACACGGAGCTGCTCCTGAAGGACGGCGACACCACGGTAATCGGTGGAATCTTCGCCCGTAGCACAACGAAGAACTACAAGCGGATTCCGTTCTTCGCCGACCTGCCCCTGCTGGGTTGGTTCTTCAGGAACTCCAACGAGACTGAGCGTCGCTCGGAGATGCTGATCTTCATCACGCCGCGGATCGTGAACCGCCAGGCGTCGAAGGTGAAGCTGACCAGTGACTGAGCCGGCTGGCCGGCCCATTGTATGATGGGTAGAATGGACCCGTGAACACCGGGAGAGGATCATGAGACGATATCTCACCATCAGCGCCCTGCTCATCGCCGGAGTACTCGCCGGCTGTGCGCCGGAGGGAACCCCGCAGGCCCTGGTTATCCAGTTCAACAGTGTCGTGGGGGCCCAGAACTCCTGCAAGCTCGGGGTCACCTCCGGCGGCGGCGCGCAGGCGACCCGCTCGGTGGGGACCCTGGATCTCCTGTTCGCGCCCAACTACATCTTCTTCCCAGCCGTCGCCAATATGCTCTTTGAGGCTGGGGAGACATCGGATCTCGGTTCCGAGCAGGGCTCGCTCGAACCCAACGGTGTCACTCTCACGGGGGCGCGGGTCTGGTTCGAAATCGAGGGCCTTCAAGGCCAGTGGGACGGCTCACCGACGATCCTCCCGGACGAGATCTTCGCGCCCACGTCGGGCCATATCGGGCCCGGTAAATTCGGGTCCGTGATGGTGGAACTCATCCCCGCCAAGGTGGTGAACATTCTCGACGGCGATGTAGCGTTCGACAACATCTACTCCGGTGGTTACCTCATCGCGCATATCGTCATGGAGGGGCGGACCCTGGATGGCGACAAGGTACGCTCCAATGAGTTCGTCTACCCCATCAATGTATGTCGGGGTTGCCTCCTCTACTGGCCGTTCTCGGATCCGTCTAACTGTTGCGATGAGCTGAAGAGCGATAGCATCGTCTGCTACCCGGGTCAGGACGAGGCCATCCCCTGCGACATCGGCTGCACCATGGTGGAGTACGCTTCACGGTCCGAGGCCAAGATGGCCATGATCAACAAGGAGACCAACACCCTGGCGACGACCGTCGAAGGCGGGACCGAGGGTGATGCTGTTGAGGGAGACGTGGCCGAGGAAGACGCGCTGTAGGCGCCCCCCCCGAACCGAGAATCTACATCCAGTAGCCAGAAACGAAGTGCCAGCCGTTCACGCTTGATGCCCAGCGGCCCTGGACCCATCGGCGGTGCTGTCGGGTCCTGGTCCAGTAGCCGTCAACCCAGGTGTATCGGCCCATGTGCTGGCAGAAGCTCCACTTACCGGGGATCCAGGTGTAGCCTGCCCGCCTGTGTCGTCGCATCCGGGCCCTCCGTCGCACGGGGGGGGCATTCTTGACATAGTGGCGGCGCCGCCCATCGAAGTGTCCCTTCTTGCCGTAGGCATTGTGTCCCTTCTTGCCGTAGGCAATGTGTCCCTTCTTGCCGTAGGCAATGTGTCCCTTCTTGCCGAAGGCATTGTTACCGTGGCCGCTGTGGGGTGCGTTGGAGACCTGGACGTTCTTGCCGTGACCTTTGAATCCTTTGCCCTTCTTGCCGGGCTGCGCATCTGCGGGGCTGGCGGTGAAGGCGAAGGCCAGCATGGCCGAGAGCGAGAGCAGGTGCTTGAAATAGCGTTTCATTTGTCACCTCCAGGTGGCGTCGTTGTCATGGCCGGGAGAGACGGGGGAGGTGGAGTGGAATTCAAAAGCGTCGCGCTGCCCGAATCACGAGGCGACGGATCCGCTGCTCCAGGGTCGGAGGAATGGTCCCCTCGTGGAGCGCGGCGGCGCGGTGCGCTGCGGCCAGGGCCGCGACGGGGTCTCGTGCGACGCGTTCCAGCACCAGCGCGTAGCGCTCCCAGTGGTCCGGGTCCACGCTTTCCCGACACAGGGTTTCCCACATGACCAGCCGCTCGTGAGGACGCTTCAGACGTCGCCACGCCTTGTCGAGGAGGTCCAGGGCCTCGTCCCTCAGGGCCGGCTCCAGCTCCTCCGCACCGTCGGCCAGGGCTTGTACCACCGCGTCCCAGCGTCCGGTCTTACCGTGGATCCGAGCCCGATTCACCCGCTGCTGCGCCGTGGCGCAGGGGGCGTCGGGGTCGAGTCCGGCGAGTAGGAGGTGGGTGAGGGATACCATGGAGAGGACGTCCTGGCGGTTGTGATCGATGACCTTCTTGAGGCCCGCCGTGTCGCCGGTGTTCAACCAGGCGAAGTACAGGTGGGGCACCACCGCGCCGGCCACGTCTCCCACGCGGTCCAGGCCCAGGAGGTGGGTCTCCAGGGTCCCCAGGCGATGATTCGGGAGGGTACCTCGCCAGAGCCGTCGCCCGGTGTGGAGGAGATCCAGGTGAGGGCGGATACGGAGCTCTGCCTCTTGACGCTCCATGAAGCGATTCACCACCAGGCGGGACTGGAGCACGGAGACGTCGTAGGATTTTCCGTTGTAAGAGACGAAGTGGCTGCGCTCCTGGAGACGCGACAGGAACCGGTGCAGCGCTGCTCGTTCCTGGCCCGGGTGCTCGGCGAGGAGCTGCTCGAGGATCAGGTGGTCTCCCTCGAACCAGGCCAGTCCGATCAGGAACGCGAAGGTCCCGGCTCCACGGGAGAGGCCTGTCGCCTCCACGTCGAAGAAGAGGGCCGAGTCGCGATCGAAGCCCTCGAGGCGGGGGTCAGCGAGCAGGTGATGGAGTTCAGTGACCGGGGCTTCCAGACATCTCGAAGGCACTGGCCCGGGGAGTAATGGTGCGTCGAACCGGAGCACCCGGACAGGACCCTCGGGGGTGTCCTCCATCGCGCCCGGGAGCGTGCCCTCCATCCTGGGCTTTCGTTGCGGTGGGAGCGCACCGCTCGGGGGCGCACCGAGGTGCCGACCCAGGCGGTCTTTCAGCCTACCCACGCTCTCCTCTCAAGGCGACGCGGAGGCGGCTCGCCAGCGTGAGGACCAGATCCTTGGGTGCGCCGGCGGCACGCACGACGGGGCCGATGCAAGCGGGGCAGCCCTGCGCGCAGGGGCAGTCGGACACCAGCGCGCTGGTGTGCTCCAGGACATCAGGGAGGAGGTCGAACAGCCGGTGCCCGAGGCCCACGCCGCCGGGGCGCCGGTCATAGAAGAACAGGGTCGGCGAGAAGGATCGCGAATTCTCGGGAGGCGCGGCGCTGTATCGTCCCCGCATCTGAGGCGTCGCCGGGGTGAAGTGGGGCGCGCTGCGATCCCCGATGCAGCGGCCCAGATCGCCGCCGGAGCACATCAGGTGGAGCGCGGCCACCGAGTGCATGGCTCGCCCCAGACCCAGGAATGCGTCCTGGAGCTCCTCCGGGGGATAGCGCAGGCCCTCGAGGAGGGCCGGCGTGAGGGTCACCCAGGAGCCGGTGGTGTGCATGGTCAACTCGGGCAGGCTGACCTGCCCGTAGCCGACGTTCTCTGCGGTGTAGAAGCGGATTTTTTTGAAACCGACCACCTTCTCCGTGACCGCCACCTCGCCTCGCTCCTTCACCACCAGGGGCCGGGTCTCCTCGTCCTCGATGTCGATGATTTTTACCTGGACGTAGGACTCCGCGTCGGTGAAGTAGTCTGTGGAGACACGCTCCACCTCGGCCCTGCGTCCTTCGTAATCCAGGCGCTTCACCTGATACTGGACGCCCTCCACGTTGTGGATCGCCTGCTCGTGGAGGGTGGTGTGCGCGCCGACGAAGTCTACCTCGGCGACGACCCGGTCCTGCTCCACGTCCACTACGACGAAGTTCTGGCCCGGGATGTTGCGCAGGCTCACCGCGCTCGCCGGGTAGGTCTCCTGCATCCAGTGGTAGCGACCGTCCCGTTGATGGAGGACACGCGCCTCGGTGAGGAGGTCCAGGATCTCCCGGGTGTCCGACCGCGGGAGGGCCCCGAAGCGCTCTCCCGCCTCGAAGGGCAGCTCGAACGCTGCACATTTGACGTGGTCCGTCAGGATGTACGGGTTGTCCGGATCGATGAGCGCCTGCTCCGGCGTGCGCCCCATGAGGAAGTCCGGGTGTCCCACCAGGTACTGGTCGATGGGCGCAGAGCGGGCCACGAAGATCGCAAGGGACGTGCCAGCGCGACGTCCGGACCGGCCCCACTGCTGCCAGAGGCTCGCCTGGGTGCCTGGGTAGCCCGTGACCACGCACGCGCCCAGGCTGCCGATGTCGATGCCCAGCTCCAGCGCGTTGGTGCCGACCACGCAGCGGATCGCGCCGTCCCGTAGTCCCTTCTCGATCTCCCGTCGTCGCCTCGGCAGGTAGCCGCCCCGATACCCCTGGACCATGGACGGGTCCCGACCATCACGGGCCACCGCCTCCCGGAGGTACTTCATCAGCAGCTCCACGTTGAGCCGTGACAGGGCGAACACGATGACCGAGATGTCTCGTTTGAGCAGCTCCAGGGCCAGGGCCTTTCCCTTCTGGATGTAGCTGGCGCGTACGCCGAGCTCCGCGTTCACCACCGGTGGGTTGTACAGGATCACGTGGCGGCGCCCCTGGGGCGCGCCGGAGCGGTCCACCGTCTCCACGTCCCGCCCGACCAAGCGGGATGCGTGCTCCCCCGGGTTCGCGATGGTGGCGGAGCAACAAACGAAGACGGGATCCGAGCCGTGGAATCGGGCTACGCGGCGCAGGCGGCGCAGCACGTTGGCCATGTGGCTGCCGAAGACCCCTCGATAGGTGTGCACCTCGTCGATGATTACGTACTTGAGGTTCGTGAAGAGCTTCAGCCATCGGGGATGGTGCGGGAGGATGCCCGAGTGGAGCATGTCCGGGTTGGTCATGACCACGTGCCCGGTTTCCCGTACGGATTGCCGGACGTCCCCCGGTGTGTCCCCGTCGTAGGTGTTGGTGCGGACCGGCGTCCGCGCGTCCTGGGAGAGGGTGAGGAGCTCGTGGTATTGGTCCTGGGCCAGGGCCTTGGTGGGGAAGATGTAGATGGCCCGGGTCTCGGGGTCCTCCTGGATGGCGGTGAGCACGGGGACGTTGTACGCCAGAGTCTTCCCCGATGCAGTCGGGGTCACCAGCACCAGGTCCTTGCCCTGGTGGATCCGGTCCATGGCCTCGGCCTGGTGGGAGTAGGGGCGCTCGACACCTCGGGCCGCCCACGCTGCGCGGATGGAGTCCGGGACCCAGGCCGGCCATGGCTTATGGACAGCGTTTCGGGGCTCGATGATCGTGTGTGCGGTGATGTTCGGGCCCACCCGCGGGTCGCTCTCCCACCGGGCGATCAGCTCTTCGATCCGGTCGCTCACGCCGCCCCTCCTGTGGCCGAAGCACTGAACATCCTTTCAGGTATGGTAGGTGCCTCCGCAGAGGGAGTCAACAGATACATCCATGAGATTCTTGACCCCCTGCGGGGGGTCGCGTATTCTCAGAGTTGACCGTGCCAAGGGGTCTAGCAATATGAAGAAGAGGAAGGACGACACAACACGCGTTACCGCCATGCATAGCCTCACGGGCGACATGGGGGACGGCGCTGACTGCCTGATTCAGATCTACGGCGCCGCGTTGGGTCGAAAGTTCGACCTGTACGAGCCCGTGGTGACCATCGGGCGGGATCCCAAGAACCACATCGTCCTGGATTCGGACAGCGTCTCCCGACGCCACGCCGTCATCGAGCTCACCGACGCTGGCCGGGTGATGCGGGACATGGACTCCACCAACGGCACCTACCTCAACGACATCCAGATCCGATCCGCGGTCCTGTCGCAGAACGACATGATCAAGATCGGAGACACCATCTTCAAGTACCTTACGGGCTCCAACAT
>CAZNWW010000036.1:7627-12955 GCA_964576155.1 uncultured Myxococcales bacterium
TAGGCATCGATGGAGCCGGTGGTGACCTCATCAAGGTCGGCGACTCGATCTTCAAGTTCCTCAGCGGCAGGAACATCGAGAGCGCCTACCACGAAGAGATCTACACCATGACCGTCACCGACGGCCTCACCCAGATCCCGAACAAGCGGTACCTCTTCGATCACCTCGAGAAAGAGTTCGCCCGCTGCCGACGCTACAGCCGGAATCTCTCGGTGGTGATGTTCGACATCGATCACTTCAAGAAAGTGAACGACCAGTACGGCCACCTCACCGGAGACTACGTCCTCAAGGAGCTGTCTGACCTGCTCAGGGGCCGGATCCGCAAGGAGGAGCTCTTCGCACGTTACGGTGGCGAGGAGTTCGTCATCGTCCTCCCCGAGTCCGACGAGAGCATCGCCGGGCAGTTCGCCGAGATCATCCGCAAGAAGGTCGAGGACTCGGTCTTCGAGTTCGAGGGCCAGCGCATCAGCGTCACCATCAGCCTTGGCGTGGCCACCATGACCCAGGCTGTCCGTAACACCAATGAGCTGCTGAAGCGGGCGGACGAAGCGCTCTACGAGGCCAAGGATGACGGCCGCAACAACGTAAAGATCAAGAAAGGCTAGCGACCTCACCTCGCCGGGGTGGGATCAGACCTGCTCCAGCAGATGCCCCATCTTCTTCTTCTTGGTAGTGAGATAGTGGCGGTTCTCGTCCTGAGGGGGGACCTCGAGGGCGACCCGATCCTCGATCTCCAGACCGAAGCCGCGGATGCCCACCACCTTGCGGGGGTTGTTGGTTAGAATGCGGATCCGCATGAGGCCGAGCTTGCGCAGGATCTGGGCGCCTACGCCGTAGTCCCGCAGGTCAGCGGGGAAGCCCAGGGCGTGGTTGGCCTCGACGGTGTCCCGGCCCTCGTCCTGGAGCTGGTAGGCCTTGATCTTGTTGAGCAGGCCGATGCCCCGGCCCTCCTGACGGAGGTAGAGGATGACGCCTGCGCCTTCAGCCTCGATGAGCTCCTTGGCCGCGTCGAGCTGCTGACCGCAGTCGCATCGGGCGGAGTGAAATACGTCGCCGGTGAGGCACTCCGAGTGGACCCGCACCAGGGTAGACCGCTCCGGGTCGATGCCTCCGTATACGAACGCAGGGTGGTTGGATCCGTCGAGATCGTTGACGAAGACCTTCACCTGCCAGTGACCGCCGGACCCCGTGGGTAGGTCTGCGGTGGTGGCCTCGTGGACGAAGGTCTCCCGGGACAGGCGATACTTGATCATGTCCGCGATGGTCACGACCTTGAGTCCGTGCTCCTCGCCGAACTTCAGGAGCTGCGGCATCCGGGCCATGGTGCCGTCCTCGTTCATGATCTCGCAGATCACGCCAGCGGGCTCCAGGCCTGCGAGGCGGGCGAGGTCAACCGAGCCCTCGGTCTGCCCGCTGCGCACCAGGACGCCCCCGGGCTTTGCCCGGATCGGGAAGACGTGGCCCGGAGAGACGATGTCCTCGGCCGTGGCTTCGGATTGAACCGCGGCCTGGATGGTCGTGGCCCGGTCTGCGGCGGAGATCCCCGTGGTGACTCCTTCCGTCGCCTCGATGGAGACCGTGAACGCGGTCTCGAACTGTGAGCGGTTATCCCGGGTCATCATGGGCAGGCCGAGCTGATCCACCCGGTCCGGAGTCATGGTCAGGCAGATCAGGCCGCGGCCGAAGCGGGCCATGAAGTTGATCGCCTCGGGGGTCGTGAAGGTGGCCGCCATGCAGAGGTCGCCCTCGTTTTCACGGTCCTCGTCGTCCACCAGGATCACCATCCGCCCCAGGCGGATATCTTCAACAGCCTCTTCGATCGTCGCGATGTGCATGTCGAGCACCCCCCGGGGCATGTGTCCTGCTGCTTTCTAGTCTTGCGGACCCGCGAAGTCAAGTGAGGCTTGTCATGGCCCTGGTGCCACCTCTACAATCGTCGTCGCGTGCAGGAGAAACTCAGAGGAGGAGTGGCATGATGCTTCGAACCAACCGATGGCACTTCGTGATCGCCGTCATCGGAACTCTCGCTACCTTGACCATAGCGCTGCCCGCCGAAGCGGACCCGCCGACACGCCGAGCCGTAAGCCTCGCCTACGACTGGGGCGGCAGCAGTGACGTCATCTCGCTCTACAAGGTCCCCAAGGGCCAGCCTCGTCCTCACTGACGTGACGGGCTACTGGTGGGACGAGGGCGGCGCGCAGCGCTACCTGATCTACCAGGATGTAGAGCTGAAGGGCTCGTTCCTCGCGTCGAGTCGGGGCCGTAAGGGCGAGAACGGCTACACCGCGTTCGGGTCGGGATTCCACTCCTGCCAGAGCGGCCTGGTCTTCGCACCGGGCACCGAGGTGCGGGTCATCCCATCCACCACGAACCTATCGGTTACCCTGGCCGGCTATCTAGAATCGCTGTAGTTGGAGGTTTCCGAGCCGGGGAGCCCGCATGCTGTGGGAGGGCCTTTAGGCCCGACTGTGGGAGGGGCGTCCCGCCCCGATTCTACCTAAGCGATCACTCGCCGCCGGACGATCGCCAGACCCAGCAGCGCCATGAGCACCAGGCCGCTGGCCATGGGGCTGGAGCTGCCGGTGGTGCAACCGCCGCCGCCACCGCCGCCACCGCCGCCGCCGCCGGTGTCCTCGCCGCCGATCGTGTCTTCGCCCTCGGTTGTGTCCTCGCCGGGGCCGGTGCCTTCCTCGACGCATGCGCCGGTCACTGCCTCGCAGACGAAGCCTTCGGCACAGGCCTCGCTGTAGGACTTGATGTTGCACATCGCGTCCGGGGGCAGGGCGCAGGTCCAGGGGGTGTCGTCCTCGCAGCCGACCTCGCCGTCTGCGCATTCGTCGTCGCAGGGCGCAAGGCATGCGCCGTTGACGCATTCGCTGCCCTCTTCACAGGCGCAGTCGTCGGGGCAGCCGTCGCAGGTCTCGTCGGCGTCGCAGGTGCCGTCGCCGCATTCGGGGCCGGTCTCCTCCTCGCAGAGGCCGGCCACGCACTCGAAGCCGTCCTCGCAGTTGCCGCAGTTGCCGCCGTCGCCGTCGGGGCCGCAATCCTTGCCTGCGCAGGGGTCGGGCTCACCGGTATACTCGGAGCAGTCCCGGGGCTTGGCCCCGCTGGGGTCCTCACCGCTGAAGCCGCAATCGTACCACCCGGCATCCGGGTTCCAGCCGCACCCGTCCGTGCCGCAGTCACCACCTGCGATCTGGTTGTCTTCGCAGTACTGGAGCACGTTTCCGTCACAGCAGCCGTCGTAGTTTATGCCGCCGCATGGATCCGAGACGCACTCTCCGTCCGAGCACACCAACTCACCGGTGCAGCCGCAGTCAGCGACGCAGTTGGCGCAGGTTTCGCCGTTGCCGGCTTCGCAGTTGCCGTTGCCGCAGGACTCGATGTCCACGCAGACGCTGCAGTCGTTGCAGGGGCATTGCCACGCGGGACCCCAGCAGCCCGGTGTGAGCTCGTCGCCGGAGATGCATGAGCCCGAGTAGCCGTCCGCGCCGCCGTCACACATGCCGTCGACGCACTCGCTGTCCGCCACCCATTTCTGGAGCGGCAGGTCCGGGACCGTCCGCGTGATACAGTGCACCGCGCCTGAGTAGAGGGAGATCTGGTCGCTGACGATGCCGATGTGCTCCCAGTCGGGCATTGCGGTCTGCCACGCGGCCAGCGCGTCGTCCTCGATGTCCTTGTCCACGGTGTACATGGGCCAGAGGTTGACCTTCTGGCCGTCGCCGTTGTTGATCATCGTCGAGTTCAGGTAGGTCCGGGGCGTGTTCTGGTAGCTGTTGGGGAAGGGCAGGCGGTGGACCACCATGGACCCGCCGTCCTCGAAGACCTGGGCCTCGAGGATCTCCTCGTTGTCGTCCATGCGCTGCTTGTTGGTGGGATCGTCGACCACGGTGTACTCGCCCAGGACCGCCTTGTGCTTGTCCGCGAGCTTGAAGAGCATGTCGATGTGGCCGGTGCCGTCGTCGGTGATGTCCTTGAGGATCGAGACCTTCTCGCAGCCGTACCACTCGATGAAGAAATCGGTGAGCTGCTGCGCGGAGAGCCCGGTGTAGTACAGCTCCCGCTCGGTGGTGTAGCAGTACTCCTCGCCGTCAGCCTGGAAGTTGCCGCCCTCGAGGTTGATCGGGGAGCGGTATGTGTTCGCGCCGATCGCGTTCCCGAGCATGGTCGGGATTGCGTCGTCCAGGACCCGCTGGTGGTAGTACCGGAAGTCCATGAAAGCCACGGTGTCGTTGGAGTCGACGATGGGCAGGGGGCCGTAGTCGATCATCCAGATGGCGTCGTTTTCCCAGCGGTAGTACACGATGCCGGCATCGATCTCGCCCTGGGTGAGCCCGTCCTCGAGGAGCTTGTCCTCGAGCTGGTTCTTCGCAGAGTTCGAGTCCACGATGATCCACACGGGCACCACGGGCACGGAGGCGACGATGATGTCCGAGAAGGTCTGGAACACCGGGGCGTCCCCGGGCATGTAGTTGGAGAAAGTGAGGACGACCGACTGCATCGGCTCCCACTCGTTCATGGGCCGGTAGTCCCCGGTGGGTTTCTCGGTGATGGCGTACCACTGGGGGTGCGCGTCCCGGTAGTCGCTGAACTGGTCGGCCTTGCCCGGGATGTGCTCGTCGCCGGGGAGCTTGTGCGCGGGGAGGAAGAAGGGCAGCGGCCCCAATTGCTGGGTCTTCTTCGCAGGCTCGAACTTGCCGAGCTCTCCGCAGCCGGCCTCCTCGGCCTCCTGGCAGCCGATCGAGAACACCAACGCCAGGGCGCCGAGCAGCAGGGACAGTCGCATCATGGAATCCTCCTCACATGGGGATATGGGACGTTTCTGCGATCCATAGAACATCAAAATCAGCGCACAGCATACGCAGGCGCCCCTTATGTGGGCAAGAGATTTATGCGTTATGCATTGGTGTGTCTACCTGAGCGGCGGATGCCCTCCCCTTCGGGGACGGGAGTTTGGCCTTGACACCTGTATAAGTCGGGAGTAATTTCGGGCCGTTGAAAACTAGGCGGGAATAACTCAGTTGGTAGAGTGTCAGCTTCCCAAGCTGAACGTCGCGAGTTCGAGTCTCGTTTCCCGCTCCACCTAAGCCCACGGAACCGTGGGCTTTTTCTTTTCCTGGACAAGCAGCAGAGAATCCCAGTCCGGTCGGGTCCCTCCTTAGGTCCCTTGTAGCTCTTCAAAATAGGATCGGAGCGTCTTTAGACTCTCCGGCGCGCCTAAATGCATCTCCAATTGCCCCCGACGAAGCTAGTTCTGCCTCCTCACCGTCGCACCCTGCCTTCACCGTTGCTCTGATATGAGGTTTTGGACAGACCTGTCATGCT
>CAZNWW010000036.1:12965-14962 GCA_964576155.1 uncultured Myxococcales bacterium
GGCACAGGGATAGCCAGATTCGCAGCTATGTACAGCCCTATGTCAGGCTGCGTCCCGCCACTCGTATCGACGGTGGAGTCCGCCGACACGGGGTAGGGCGACCACTTCTGCCTCACCAGGTGGTCGAGGTTGGATGGGCCGGTGTTCTGGACAATCTCCCTCGAGGGTGGTGTGGCAGCGGTCCTCGTTGTAGTAGTCCACATAGTCTCCGATCAGGCGCCGTGCATGGGCCTCGTTCATGACTACTACGTGGTCGAGGAGCTCGGTCTTGAGGCTCTTGACCCATCGCTCGGCGATCCCGTTCTGCCAGGGTGACCGGAATCCAATCTGTATGGGGAGTATGCCGGTCGCCTGAAACCACCCCGGTACACCTGCTCGGAAGTTCTTGTCCCGGTCATGAATCATGAATCGGGCGTCGGGCAGGCCACCAAATGCCTCCCGGAGCTGCTGGATAACCCACTGTGTCGTCGGATGCTCTGTAACGTTGCAATGGAGGATTCGGCGCCGGTTGTGGTGGATTATGAAGAAGCAGTAGAGGACCCTGAAAGACGCTGTGGGAATTGTGCAGAAGTCCATGGCCGCAATCTCCGGCATGTGGTTCCGGAGGAAGGTCTGCCATTGCTCGGCCCGGGAGGGATCGGGTTGGCGGCGGGGCCGATATCGCTTCACTGTCGACTCCGAGACCTTATAACCAAGCTTTCTGAGCTCGGCCTGGATCTTGGGAGTGCCCCATGATGGATTCTCCAAGGCGATCCGTCGGATGAGGTTGCGAGTGTCGATGGGTACCCGAGGCCTCCCCGGCCGTACCTGAGAGATCTTCCGCCAGTGCTTCTTGAACCTCTCCTGGTGCCACCGGACTACGGTCTCGGGTGTGACGATGATGAGGCTGTCCACCCACCCCGTCCAAGATTCCTTGAGTACCGCCCAAAAGGTCCGGTCCAGCTCCTCGAGGGTGGGGCGAGGCTTCTCTCGCTTCAGCACAGCGACCTGCTGCCGGAGGGCAAGGTTCTCTAGGACGAGATTCTCCCTGTCGACGAACAGGGTGCGGAGCATTGAGATGGTCATCTCTATCAATCGTACAAGAACCGTCCTCGACATCGAGTTCCTCCTTGTGAATCTGGTTGAGACTACCAGAAGCTCCAGGGCGGCGACTCCTGTTCTGGCAGCGCTATCCAATCTTGGGAGACACATTCCGGTGAACCACTGAGTGGCTGTGGTTGGACGGCGCTTGGCGTTCCGGCTATTATGGTCCCAGGGGGAGATCCCTATGAGCATCCAGATTGGCTATAACCAGTTGGCAGTCGAGGCCTTCTGTCGGAAGTGGCAGGTGGCCGAGTTGTCTCTGTTCGGCTCGGCTCTCAGTGACCAATTCCGCCCGGACAGTGACGTGGATATCCTGGTGACCTTCTCGCCGGACGCACGGCGGAGCTTGATGGACTGGGCGGACATGGTCAGCGACCTCGAGGAGATCTTCGGGCGCCCCGTGGATCTCGTTGAGAAGCAGGGCCTCAGGAATCCCTTCCGACGTAAGGCGATCCTCGACTCAGCGCAGGTCATCCATGCTCTCTGAAGATCGGGACGCAGCATACATCTGGGACATCCTGGAAGCAGCCCGCCACGCGCAAGAGTTCGTCGCGGATATGACGTTCCAGGAATACAAGGAGTGTCTGAAGACTCGAGCTGCCGTGGAGCGGACCGTCGGGATTATCGGTGAGGCGGCGGGCCGGGTCTCAGAGGCGTTCCGGGCCGAGCATCCCGAGGTCCCGTGGCGAGCGATGATCGGACAGAGGAACGTCCTGGTGCATGACTATGGTCAGATCGTCCATGAGCGTCTGTGGTTGGTGGTGACGGAGCACATCCCGGAGTTGATTGGGCTCCTGGAGCCAATCCTGCCGTCTCTGCCGGAGGATGCCTGAGCTTCTCCCGTTGGGCATCTCCTCCCGGGTCCCCCCGCGGGTCCCCCTTTTTGAGCTTGTCTGTGCTTGCCTGTGCTTGCC
>CAZNWW010000037.1:0-3922 GCA_964576155.1 uncultured Myxococcales bacterium
ACCTCTGCAACGCGCGCCAGCGTCGAGGGACCGAGCAGACGATCTGGGAGGCGATCCTGCGCGCATTCGCTGCGCGCTCAGACGTGGACTTCGCCTACCCCACCCAGCGGTTCTACGACAACGCACGAGAAGGGAAGTCGGTGCCCCGTCAGGAGTAGATCCGTCTCAGCGCTGAGCCCAGCGGCCGATCCAATAGGCGAAGCGAAAGTCCACCCCGGGGAGGAGTCCGCCGCCGCCGCCGCCGCCGTTCGCGTCGTGGGGGGAGGAGCGCCAATGGTAGTTCGAGGGCCGCTGGAGGTCCCAGGGGATGGCCGCGTCCACCACCACCGAGCATTTCCAGCCCTTACACCCCAGGGGCGTGAGGAGCGTCTCACCGTCGGATGCGACGCAGGGCTCTGCGGTCGCCTCGGGGGGGCACGAGCATTTGTCGTCTGAGCACGTGCAGGCCTCGAACGCCGGGCAGTTGATCACCTCATGGTTCCAGTAGGGTGGCTCCGCAAAACGGCGGAGCGTGTCCATCCCGCTGTCCATGGCGACAGACAACGGCTCCGAGGTCATGGGCGAGAAGGCCGATCCGTTGGCCCAGCCCGTGACAAAGGTGAAGTCGTAGAGGCTGTACCCGAAGTCCGCGGGCTGGAAGTCCTTGCCGGGTCGATCGTAGAGGCTGTTCTTCAGCCCGGCCCGCAGGATGGCGCGGGCGTCGGGATCCTCGACGTAGCGCATGGCCAGCCAGTAGCCCGTGAAGGCCATGTTGTAGTTGGAGAAGTTGGAGCCGTAACCGAAGTCCGTCAGCTCGCTGACGTGCTCCTTCACGATGCGCGGCAGCTCCCGCGCCGCTACGAGATCCTCCTTGAACCACGTCGTGAGCTCCGGGTCCTCCGCGGCGTACGCGTATGCGCCCACGATGCCCAGGGCCATGATCGCATGGAAGCCGTTCTCGAGCTGGTCGTTGTAGATGGCCCCGTCGAGGTTGTGCTCGTTGAGCCAGCCGTGGAGGGTGATGCGTCCGTCCGCGTCGGGGACCTCCAGGTCGTAGCCGCTCTCTCCGACGACCATGAGCGCTCGCCCCAGGCCCGACGCGTCGGCCTGGAGGGTCGTCTTGACCTCCCCGGGGATCGTGTCGTCGTCCCGGATCACTTCCCACGCGGCGCCGAAGGCCGCGGCCCAGCCGATGAGCATGTCGCGACTCACCGAATCCTCCCAGATGACGTCGGGGTAGAGGCCGGAGTTGTCCTCACGCCAGGTCCCGTTGTTCTTTTCGTAGGGCAGGGGCACCCCGTCGTCGTCGAAGAGCGGGGTGGTGGTAGCGTAGCCCCACTCCTTCAGGGCCAGGCCGCGGCAGATGACGCCTTCCACCCCGGTTATCGCAGTAGCGAGGTGCAGGGTCTCCAGGGCCCGGAGGAGCTGGCCCCGGGCCTGGTCCACGTCCGCGGCGGGGTAGCCCTGGTCCCGCAGGACCCCGTAGCGGTAGGCGTCGGCGACGATCCCGACCCCGCCGTAGAGGCCCGCGACCTTGTTGAAGCCGGTGATTACGTCGATGGCGGGCTTGCCCGCGAAGGCCTCGAACTCTGCCTCCCAGCCGTCCATCTCCCGGATGAAGGTGTTCACGAGGTCCTGGGCCCCAGGGTCCGCATCCGAGATCCCCACGTCGGTGTTCACCCCGAAGGACGCAGCATTGAACAGGGTCCAGGTGCGATCGTAGCGACGGGCTTTTTCATCAAGGTCCGGGTCCCACCCGTCCTCGCAGGGGCCGGGGATCAGGTGACGGGTAGCGTAGGCGCAGGTAGGACCGGCGTCGGTCTCGGTGGCGGCGTCGAGGGGCGGCGTGGTTTCTGGTGCGGTGTCGGCGGGCGCGGTGTCGGACGTGGTGTCCGTCGGCGTCGGGCTGCTGTTGTTGCTGCAAGCTGCGAGGGTAGCGAGGAGGACGAAGAGGGTGCGGGCCATGATGGACTCCGGGGTTGGTCGTTCAACGCTATGGTAGCGGAGGCCGGGATGGAGGCCAATGGGTTGCTACATAGCGCCCCGATCCCCGCTATTATCAGTCCATGAGCGATCCGCCCTACGAGATCACCGGACCCATCGCGCGCATCGACGAGCGGAACACCCTCTTTTCCCGCGAAGCCCTCGCCCCCGGCTCCCGGCACGCCCCGGACGACGCGTGGGGTCGGGCGATCTACGAGGCCCACTTCATCACCGCGTCGGCCCTGGCCCTGCCGGACATGGTGGACGGGCCGGGGGCCGGCACCCCCTTGGACCTGTCGCCCCGGGAAGCAGCGAGGCGCCTCAAGGCCTTCGCCGCGTCCGTGGGCGCGGACGACGTGCGCGCGGGGCCCCTCAGCCAGGACTGGGTCTACTCCCACCGGGGCAACCGGCCCTTCTTCCCGGAGTCCTACGTCAATCCGCCCTACTTCAAGGGGCTCCCCGCTGACTACCAGGGAGCGGACTACGGCGATCCCCTGACCTTGACGCATCCCCACGCGATCGTCATGGCCTTCGGTCAGGACGTCTCCCGGGTGCACGCCGGGGTGGGCCCCCCTGCGGACCACGAGGTCGGCGCAGCCTATCTGAAGGGGGCCGTGGTCGCGGTCCAGGTGGCCCGCTTCATCCGGGCCCTGGGATTTTCTGCGAGGGCCCACCACCTCCGCAACACCATGATCGCGATGGTCCCTGTAGCGGTGGACGCAGGCTTGGGCGAGCTGGGCCGCTGCGGCTACGCGCTCTCTCGGACCCTCGGCGCCAACTTCCGCCTGGCCGCGGTGACCACTGACATGCCCCTGGCGCTGGATCCGCCCGTGGACCTCAAGATCCGGAGCTTCTGCGCGACCTGTAAGAAATGTGCCCGGACCTGCCCCGCCGCCGCGATCCCCGATGGAGACCCGGTGGAAGAGAACGGCACCCGGCGCTGGGTGATCGACCGGGAGGCCTGCCTCGGCTACTGGAGCAAGGCCGGCTCGACCTGCACGATCTGCCAGGCGGTCTGCCCATGGACCAGGCCCCGGACCCTCTTCCACCGGCTCTGCGCGGGTACGGCGACCCGCTGGCCGGCCCTCCACGGGCTCATGGTCTACGGCGACGAGATCCTGTACGGACGGAAGTTCAAGCGTAGATCGACCCCGGATTGGTTACAGCGCCCATAGCTGCGTGTGTCAACTCTTCGTAATTCGCCAGGCGTTATGGATGCGCGGGTTGCGCGCGAAGTCGAAGGGGATCGTCGAGGCAGTGATGTCCTCGATGTCGAGCCCCCTCAGCGCATCCCGATCAATCTTGAATCCGCGCTTGTTGTTGGAGAAGTACAACACCCCGCCGGGGGCGAGGAGGTTGGCCGCATCTTTGAGGAGCGGGACATGGTCCCGCTGGACCTCGAAGCTGTCCTCCATGCCCTTGGACGCAGAGTAGGACGGCGGATCCAGGAGGATGATGTCCCAATGCCCCCTGGGCCCGCGCGCCCACCGGAGCGCGTCCGCCCGCACGAACTGATGTCGGTCCTCGTCGGTGAAGCCGTTGCGGGCCATGTTCTTGCGGGCCCAGTCCAGGTAGGTGTTCGACAGATCCACCGTGGCCGTGGCCTTCGCGTTCCCGCCCGCAGCGGCCACCGTCGCGGCGCCGGTGTACGCGAAGAGGTTCAGGAACCGCTTCCCGTTCGCCTCGGCCCGGATCCGCGCCCGCAGGAGCCGGTGATCCAGGAAGAGCCCCGCGTCGAAATAGTCCGTGGGGTTGACCAGGAGCTCCAGGCCCCCCTCGCGGCACGGACGGAGCTCGCCGAGCTCGGCTTGCTTTCGGTACCGCTCTGCGCCGTGTCCGCGCTCCCGGCGCTTGAGCGAGATCTCCCGACGGGGGACCTCCAGGACCCGCGCGAAGGCCTGCTGCGCCTCTTCGAGGCGGACCCGCGCCGTTGCGTCAGGGAGCTCCTTCGGGCGGGGGT
>CAZNWW010000037.1:3932-14875 GCA_964576155.1 uncultured Myxococcales bacterium
TGGACCCAGCCGTCGTACCAGTCCGCGGTGAGCGCGTACTCGGGGAGGTCCCTGTCATAGAAGCGGTAGCAATGGACCCCCTCACGCCGGGCCCGGCGCTTGATCTTCACCAGGTTCTTCCGCAGACGGTTGGCCAGCATCTCCGCGCCCCCGCTGAGGGGTTTGCGCGGGGGGCGCGCGGCCGCGGCGGCCGCGTCCTCTTCCCTGGTTCGCAGGGGGACGCACAGGAGCCGGCACTCCATGGGGCCATTCCACACGGGGACGCGGCGGGTCACCTTCAGGCCGAGGTGTTTCGCCAGGTCGAGGTTCCCCGCCAGGACCCACGCGGTCCACCCAGGGAACCCCTGCTTCAACCGATCCCCGAGGCTCGTGTAGAGCGCACCGAGCTGCTCCACCTCGCCCACACGCTCACCATAGGGAGGGTTGGTGACCACCAGGCCCGGTGCCTCCCCGACAGGGCCCGCGTCGTTGAGCTCCCGGCGCTCGACGTGGATCGCCCCCGACAAGCCTGCGGCTTCCACGTGTCGCAGGGACGCCCTGACCATTCCCCGCTCACGGTCCGTGCCCATGATGGGCGGCAGCTTCACCCGTCCCCGCCCGTCCCGCTCCCGGGTCTCCCGCACCAGGTGGGCCCACAGGTCACGGTCGTGGCCCAGCCAGCCTCCGGGCTCGTCCCCGGCCCAGAGCGCGCCGGGCGCGGTGTTAGCGGCCATGAGCCCGGCCTCCACCAGGAGCGTACCCGTGCCGCACATGGGGTCCAGGAAGCCGCCCCCTGCGGCCGCAACGTCCGGCCAACCCGCCATGAGGAGCAGGCCCGCGGCCAGGGTCTCCTTGAGGGGCGCAGCGCCGATTTCACGACGCCAGCCGCGGCGATGGAGGCTGTGCCCGACCAGGTCGACAGAGACCGTGGCCCTTGTCCCCTCTGCGTGGACAGCGAGGCGCAGGTCCGGCGCGTCCCGGTCCACCGAGGGGCGGCGAGAGGTTTCGTCCCGGAGACGATCCACCACCCCGTCCTTGACCAGCTGTGCGCCGTAGTTGGTGTGGGTGATCGCGGCGCTCCGGCCCGTGTAGGACACCGCCAGGGTGTTGTCCGGGGAGAGATGACGGGTCCACGGCAAGGCCCGGATCCCGGCGCGGAGGGTGTCGGGATCCGGCGCTTCCACCGCAGCGATCTGCAGGAGAATCCGGCTCGCGGTGCGGGACCAGAGGCAGGCCCGGTATCCGAGCGCGAGGTCGCCCTTGAAGGTCACCACAGCGCGGCCCGGGGCCGCGTCAGTCGCGCCGAGGGCGCGCAGCTCCGCGGCCAGGACATCCTCGAGGCCCCGGGCGGTGGTCGCATGAAATTGGTGCTGCGAACTCACGAAGAGCCGGGCTGCAGTTGATCCACGATCCCCAAGAAGACCTCCACGACCCCCGGATCGAACTGGGAGCCGGCGTTTCGGCGGATCTCCTCCACCGCTTCGGCGTGAGCCTTCGCCACTCGGTAGGGACGGTCGGAGGTCATCGCGTCGAACGCGTCAGCGACGCAGATGATACGCGCAGCCAGGGGGATCCCTTCGCCCTTCAGACCATCGGGGTAGCCCGTGCCGTCCCAGCGCTCGTGGTGGTGGTACACCGCGACCAGGGCGCTCTGGAGGAACCGGATCGGCGCAAGGATGTTGTCCGCGAACTGGGGGTGGGCTTCGATGACACGGCGGTCTTCCATGGTGAGGGTGTCGGGCTTGTTGAGCACCGCGTCCGAGATCCCGATCTTCCCGATGTCGTGGAGGAGGCCCGCGTACCGGACCACGTCCAATCCGTCGCCCTCGATGCCCATGGTCTGAGCGATGTGCAGCGCGTACCGGGTGACCCGCTCCGAATGCCCGCGGGTGTACGAGTCCCGCGCCTCCAGCGCCTGCGCGAGGGACCGGATCGTCTCGAAGTACGTCCGCTGGGTTTTTTCATAAAGTCTGGCGTTTTCAATAGCGATGGCCGCCTGGCTGGCAAGGGTGGTCAGCAGAGACCGATCCGCCTCGGAGAAGGCGTCGCCTTTGTCGGAGCAGACCTCGAAGACCCCGATGAACTGCTCCCCCACCTGGAGGGGCACCTGGATCCGGCTCCCGTCCGCCGGACGATCATGGCTCGCCCGGCCTTCCACGACCCCGACATAGGGGCCCCTGGACGCACGGATCTGCAGGCCCGCGCCGTCCTCGTCCATGAGCTTGATCGCGGACGCGGAAGCGTCGACGATGACGTCGGTCATCCCAACGATGGAGCGCAGGGTTTCGTCCAGATCGAGGCTCGCCGTGATGGCGCGCCCCGCCGCGTTGAGGGTGGAGAGTTCCTGGACCCGCAGGTGCAGGGATGCGTTCGCGTCGCCGATCTCCCGGGCCCGTTCCCTGAGCTCGCGGTTCAGGGCCTCCATCTCCTGGACGTTCTGCTGGAGGAGGTTGTTCTTGATCTCCACGTCCTGGATCAGGGCCGCGTTCTGGAGGCCCACCGACGCGTGGGACGCGAAGGTGCAGAAGAGCTCCAGATCCGCCTTGTCGAAGGCTCCGGGCTCCCGGGACTCTGCGTCTAGGATCCCGAAGATCCGGCTCCCCTCCATGAGAGGGACGGCCATCTCGCAGCGTCCCCCCTCAATCCCCGGGACGTAGTCAGGCACCGCGGTCACGTCCTCCACGAGCCGCCCCTGGCCCGAGCGGAGCACCTCCCCTGTGATGCCCACCCCGGCCCCGCCACGGAAGCGGGCCATGGTTTGCGGTGGATACCCCCTGGCGGCGCGGATCCGCAGCGCCCCCTCGTCCTCCTCCCACAGGAGCACGGCGCAGGCATCGATGCGCAGCGTCTCTTGGGATTTTTTAAGTATCTTCTCCAGAAGAATGTCGGAGTCGTATACGGTCCCCAGAGCCTTGGCGAGGCGGTTGAGGGCCCGGAGACGCTCCGCCTGAGTGGCCAGGGATCGGCTGCGGCGGGACAGCTCCGCGTGGAGCCGGGCGTTGTGGATCGCAGAGGCCGCGTGGAGCGCGAAGAGGACGAAGTACTCGACCTCCTCCCGGGTGAACCCCCGGGCGGTGGTGGTCTCCGCGTCCAGGACGCCGATGATTCGGCCGTCGAGGACCAGGGGCGCCGCTATCTCCGAGCGGGCGTCGATGACGCCGGGCATGTAGCGGGGGTCCGCGCGCACGTCGCGGATCGCCACGGCCTTCCGGTTCTCCAGCACCCAGCCCGTGACCCCCTCCCCGGCGGCCGCTCGAAAATCCGCCACGACCTCGGGGCGGTATCCCCGGGCGGCCTCGATGGTCAGCGCATCTCCCTCGGGATCCAGCAGGAGAACGGCGCAGGCGTCGAAATGGAATACCCGGTCCACGAGCTCGAGGATCCGATCCAGGACCCGGGCAGGCTCCAGGGATGAGTGGAGGGCCTGTCCGGCCGCGGTGAGGGTTGCGAGGAATTGGAGGCGCTGGTTCTCGGTCATGGTGTCCTGCCTCCGCGCCGCGGGGCCGCGGCGCAGACACGGAAGATCAAGCCCTCCAGGAGGAATCGGGGCGGGAGCGAGGTGCTCTTGAGGCGATGATCCATCGACGCCAGCTCCTCGAGGGTCTCCTGGAGCCGGCGCTCGGGGAACCGCCGGGCCTGGCGCAGGGTCTTGTCGGCGACGAAGGGGGGGACGCCCAGGTCCCGGGCTAGACCCCGGGGCTCGACCCCATGGTCCTTCACCAGGCTCTGGGCTAGGAGCATGTTCCGTACCTGTCGGTGGATCAGGGAGATCAGGATCAGGGGGATGGCCTGCACGTCGGTCTTGCGGTCGCTCTTGATGCCTCCTTCCAGGAGGCGATCCAGCACCGCAAGGGCCTGCCGCGCATCCCGACGTCCCAGCGCGTCCACGAACTCGAAGACCGTGTGGGTCCGGGTGGCCGCCACCTGTCCCTCTACGTCCGCCAGGGTCAGCTCCTTTCGGTCCCCCAGGAAGATGCAGAGGCGGCGGACCTCGGTGAGGATGTCCGGGATCGAGGTGCCCAAGACGTCCGCCAGATATTGAGCCGCGGCCCGCTCGACGCGGATCCCCTCCCCCGAGAAGCGGTCGGAGAGGAAGCTCTCGGCCTCCTCGATGCTCTGCATCGGAGGGAAGAGGTACGAGTGCCCGCGCTTCTGGAGGAGCTTCCAGAGCCGGCTTCGCTTGTCCGCCGATGCGGCCTGGAGGACGATGGTCCCCGAGCTGGAGGTCTCGGCGAAGTTCGTCAAGAGTTCCTGCTGGGCCTTCTCGGTCTGGTTCAGACCGCCGACCTTGAGCCAGCGCTCCGCGCCGGTGACCACGATCACCCGCCGGGTGCCGAGCATTGGCCGGTTCGAGGCCAGGGCCACCCAGTCCGCAGGGCCCGCCTCGCCCCCGTCCCGTCGGTCGAGGTTGAAGTCCCGCAGTCCGTCCGAGAGGAGGTGGTCCACCGCGATCGTGGCGGCGCGCTCGCGATAGAAACCCTCGTCGCCATGGAAGAGGAGGACCGGAGCCGGATCGCCGAGCTCCAGGTCGCCCCGAAGGCGCTTCAGCTCTGCTGCTGCGGTGGGGCCCCGGGCCATGGCGCTACTTCTTTACCCGCTCGATGTAGCGGCAGTCGCGGGTGTCCACCCGGATGCGCTCGCCGGGCTCTACGAAGAGGGGAACCTGGACCTCGAGTCCCGTCTCCAGGCGTGCGGTCTTCTGGACATTGGTCACCGTGTCCCCCCGGATCGCAGGGTCGCAGTCCGCGATCTGGAGCTCCACCACGTTGGGCAGCTCCACGGACACCGGGCGGTCCTCATAGAACATCAGCCGCACCTCGGCCTCCTCCAGGAGGTAGAGATCTGCGCCGGCCATCAGGTCTCGAGTCATCATGATCTGGTCGTAGGTCTCCAGGTTCATGAAGTGGTAGTCGTCACCGTCCCTGTACAGAAACTGGAACTTCCCGATCTCGATGTCCGGATCGGCCAGACGCTCGCCGGCTTTGAACGTGAAGACCTTCTGTTGCCCGCCGAGCAGCTCTCGGGCCTTGACCTTTACCAGGGTGTTCGCTCCCCGCGCGGACGGGGTCTGCGTGTTCGCTTCGATGGTCGTGTACGGGATCCCGTCGTGTTCGAAGCGGACCCCCTTCTTCAGATCTGACGAGCTGGGCATGGTGCCGCCTCCTCGCGGTGGACCTGTGATTCCTATCAGCGGGTGGCGTTGTTTGCAAGGGGATCCGTGCAGATCCAGGGACCCGGACGCGAGTTGGCCCGGGGGCGAACCCCCGGGCCAAGGCCGTGTGCAGCACAACCGCTGGAAGGAGGAAGGTTTCCCCGGGGTCGGAAGGAGGTTACGCCCCCGGAGCGCTGCAACCTGAATAAGTAGCAAGGCCCGTGCCAGGAGCGCGGTGCGAGGCGAACAGTACTCCGCAGGCGGTTTTCAGGGCAACGAAGGCGACGTTGGATGTCCGGATATCAAGGCAGGACGATCAGGGAGTGTAGAAATTGTCTACAGGTTGCAACTCCTGCCGCTGCTCTGCGAGGTTCCTGAGGGTCATCAGGCGGGCCTGGCCCGGCACGAGACGCAGCGCGAGGCCTGTCTCGAGGCCCGCCTCCTCCCATTGGCCTGAGCGTGTGAAGTAGAGCGCGTCCCGGAAGTGGATCCAGAGGAGGATCTTCTTGACCTCCGGGTGGACCGGATCCCCGGCCAGGCTGCGATAGAAGCGCTGCCAGAATCGTGCGGTCCGGGACACCGAGAGGCCGCTGCGCAGCGGCACCGCGGTGGAACGAAGCCGGATCCCCGGGCCCTCGAAGCGGGTGTGGTCCCAGGGGAGGTCGAGCCCGCCCTGGCCCAGGGATACAGCGGCCCAGGCCGGATCTTCCGGGTCCAATCCGAGGACATCGGTCTCCAGGATCACCGGGCGCCGATCCGACAGGGTCAACAAAGTCACCCAGGGGAAGAACCCGGTCTTGTGGTGCTCGTCCACCACCGCAGCGAGATCGGGGTAGCGCCGCCGGATGAGCGCTGCGTAGGGTGCGCCGTCCTCGATCCGGCGGAAGAACGACTGGTGCAGGAGGGTCACGTCCGGCCGCCGCTGCTCCGCAACCCGGTGGTAGACGTGGTTGAAGAACGTGGCGTAGTACGACGGCATGAGCACGGTGTCCGGCTGCAGCTCGGCCAGGAAGGAGCGGTGGATGGCGTCCGGCGCATGGAAGTCCGAGAGGCCCAGCACGCGGCGCTCCCTCTCGAAGGTCATCGCGTTCAGGGAGACGGCTCCGGCCCCTGTCAGGACCAGGAGGGCTGCAGTGATCCACGCCCAGCGGGAGGAGAGGATCCGGCGGCGGAGCGCCTCGAACACCGGGACCATTCCGGTCGCGGCGAGGGTCAGCGCCTGGAGTCCCGCGAAGAAATACCCATGGTCGTCGGGGTTCTCCACGTCCAGGTACATGATCGCCTTCGACACCAGCCCCGCGGCTACCAGGAGGGCCAGGAGCCCGCCGACGCGCGGAGAGCGCCAGACCCACGCAACCAGGCCCAGGATCCCGGCAATGAAGAGCACCGGCCCCATGAGGCCGATCCAGCTCTCGAGGATCGTGGTGCACGCATCGAGGAACGGGGCCCGAGGCATCTCGGTGACGCTCAGGTGGAAGGCCCGCGCGGAGACCATGCCGAGGAAGCCTCCAGGGCTGGTCGCGTCCCCCCATGCCAAGTCGGTACCCGCGGTGGCGCGGAGGGGCAGGAACGCGTAGACCAGGAGCCCTGCCGCGGCGGTCCCGACCAGCAGCATCAGGCGCCGGGGGATCAACCATGCCCGCCCCTCGCGCCGGGTCAGGAGGAACACCGTGAACCCGGGCAGGGTCAGGAGCACCAGGTAGTGATGGTTGGTCAGGCCGAATCCCAGGAGCAGCGCGACCAGGAGGACGTGGCCGCCGCGGGTGCCCGGGGATTCGTCCCAGCGGAGAGCCAGGGCCACAGCCAGCGCGATCACCAGGTAGTTCAGGGTGTAGACCTCCGCGCGGATCCCCTGGAACCACGCGGCCCGGGACAGGGAGAGGGCCAGGACCAATAGCGCTACGGCTGCGTCGCTTAGTACCCCCGGCCGGTGGATCCGGGCCAGGAGCAGTCGCCCCGCGCTGAAGAGCGCGGCGGCGGCTCCCGCGCCGAGGAGCGCGCTCAGGAGGTTGACCCGGAAGGCCACAGAGCCCAGGGGCAGGAGCGACGCAAGATGCGCCAGGACCATGTAACCGGGGGTCCCCGGCGGGTGAGGCACCGACGCGCCGCGAGCGCACGCGATGAACTCAGAGGAGTCGAGCCAGAAGATCCCGGGCGCGAGCTGCCAGAGATAGAGGCCCAAGGTGGCGAGGAAGACCCCGGCGGCCCAGGGCGCTGCGCCTGACCGGCTCTTAGCCATCTCGAGGTCCCCGGTATCGGCATCGGGAGGTCGGCGTCTCCTTGACGCAGATCTCGCTGAGGCGGGGCAGGGACGAAGTGATGCGATCCCAGAGCCACGCACAGAGGTTCTCGGAGGTGGGCTTGGACAACCCCTCCACCTCGTTCAGGAACTTGTGATCCAGGATGTCGATCACGGGCTTCACCGCCCGGTTGATGTCCCCATAGTCCACCAGCCAACCCGTCTTCGGGTCCACCGGTCCCTCCAGGGTCACCTCGACCTCGTAGGTGTGTCCGTGGATCTGCCGGCAGCGGTGGCCCTCCGGCGCGCAGGTCAGCGCGTGGGCTGCCTCGAAGTGGTATTTCTTGGTAAGCTCTACGATCATCACCCCAACCCTCGCCGGAGCCTAGCAGCGGCCAGCCCTGAAGTAAACAGCGTTCCCGATCCCTCAGCGTGCCGTATCGTGGCGCGCCAAGGGGATCCGCAGCCGGATTCCGAACCGGTGCAGGGGCATCCACAGGGGTCGGTCGAAGGGGCCCATGGGGAGCTGGACGGTGTAGCCCAGGTCCAGGTAGTACAGGCTCACGAAGATCCCGGCCTCTGCCACCCCGCGGGCGCCGAACCGATCCCCTGCCACGCCCGCGGCGATCTCGGCGCCGAGGCCGCCGATGCGGTGGAGCAAGCCCCCCCGCAGCACCACCAGGCCCATGCCCGCGTCCACAGAGGATGCGGCGGGGACCACTGCGATCCCGTCCAGGCCGTAGCCCACCCAACCCATCCAGCTCCTTCCCCCGCGGTCCGCCCAGGCGAACTCGTGGCTGTGCATGTAGCCCAGCCCCGGCGCCCAGTGCACGCCGTCGGTGTCCAGACGGAGGCCCAGGTGGTGCACCCGTGTCCGCGTAGGTCGCACCGCGTCGTCGGCCGCCTGTACCTCGCCTGCGGCGAGGAGGGCCAGAAGGAGAGCAGCTATGGAACGCAACATCATCTCCCCAACGATATCTCCGGACAACG
Organism: uncultured Myxococcales bacterium; assembly: GCA_964576155.1. Classification (GTDB taxonomy): domain Bacteria; phylum Myxococcota_A; class UBA9042; order CAIXZC01; family CAIXZC01; genus CAZNWW01. The sequence continues at coordinate 12,293 of CAZNWW010000037.1, forward strand.
CCAAGTCAACGGCGGTGGTGCGATGCAGCAACGTCCGTCGGGGCTGAACCCCCTCCCACAGCTCTCCCCTACATGGTATCCTCTCTTCCAAGGATCCTGACCCCCCGGAGGCCTGATCATGACGCTGCGTATCCTCCTCTTCTCCGCTACGCTGGCTGCTCTACTGGCGCTCTCGTGTGACTCTAAAGACCCCGCGCCCCCGCCCGAAGACACCGCAGAGGACGTCATCATCGAGGTGATCCCCGACACGCCGGAGCCCCCGCCGGATACCCAGGAAGAGCTTCCGCCACCCGTGATCTGCACCCCCGACGATGTGCGCTGTGGCGAAGACGGTGTCGAGACCTGCAACGGCGCAGGTACCGCCTGGGACGTGACACTTGAATGTGACCCTGCAGAGCTCTGTCTGCCGGATCCCTACCATTGTTGTCTCCCCGACTGCGTCGGAAAAAAATGCGGACCCGACGGCTGCGGGGGCTCCTGCGGCTCCTGCCCCCAGGGCCTCGAGTGCAATGATATCGGTAAGTGCGAGGAGATCTGCGTCCCGGACTGCACCGACAAGGACTGCGGCCCCGACGGCTGCGAAGGATCCTGCGGCGTCTGCGGCGACGGCGAGGAATGTGTCGACGGGATCTGCGAGGAGATCTGCGTCCCGGACTGCTCCGCTGAAAAGACCTGCGGCGAGGATGGGTGCGGGGGCAACTGCGGCGCTTGTCTTGAGGCGCTGACCTGTCTGGAGACCCTCTACGGCGTCCACTGCTCCAAAGCCTGCGTCGATCTGGTGGATTGCCCGGACGGGACCTTCTGCCTCGCGGAGCTCTGCACCCCCTGGGAGTGTCAGGAGGACGGGGACTGTCCTGAGGGGGACATCTGCGATCCCTTCCTGCGCTGCGCGTCGCCGACGTTCTGCGACGATGTCGACAGCTGCCCACCGATGGACGACCCGGTGACCGGTGGGGAGCTGAAGCAATGGTGTCACCCCGAGACCGACATCTGCATCGTGCTGACAGACGAGATCTGTATCGATGAAGACTGCTACCCCCACGACGGCCTCTGCATGTGGGTGACCCCCGGTGAGGGCTTCTGCGAGGATGGCGAGCCCTGCACCATCGACTCCTGCGATCCGGTGCAAGGCTGCGTTCACGAGAAGAGCGACGCGCTCTCCTGCCTCGACCAGCTGTACACCTGCGAGGAGCTCCACTCCATGGCCGACTGGGAGGCCTCGGCCCAGACCGCGGCCACCAACGGCGCGGCCTGCGAGGCTCACGCTGACTGCCACCTCTGCCTGTATCTGGAGGGCTTCGACGTCGGCTGCCCCGCGTACTTCTGGTTCGCTGCGGCCGCGGACGTGTCCCTCCTCCTGGGCCTTGACCAAGCCTTCGATGCCCTGGATTGCGACCCGGACGTTGCCTGCGGGCCTGCGCCTGAGCCCGGCGTAGCGCCCTGCTGCGTGGACGGGGCCTGCACCTTCGGCGGGAGCTGCACGGCCTTCGTGGACACCTGTCTCTCTTATATAACCTGCGGAGAGCTGGACACGGACGGGGACGGCCTCGGCGATGGCTGCGATCCCGACGACGACGACGACGGGTTCGCTGACGGCCAGGACTGTCTGCCCTTGGACGCCCTCGCCTTTCCCGGCGCGGAGGAGCGCTGCAACTTCCTCGATGACGACTGTGATGGGGATGTAGACGAAAACTACCCCGAGTTGGGCCAGTCCTGCGTCTCCGACGACCCCGACGCGTGCGACCCCGCCGGTTGGTGGGTCTGTGAGGAGGACACCGGCGCCATCCTCTGCCAGCCCCAGGGTTGGCCCGGCGCCACGGAGATCTGCGACGGCAAGGACAACGACTGCGACGACGCAGTGGACGAACCGGGCTCGGTGGGCTGTATTGCGTGCTGGGACGATCTGGATGAGGACGGCTTCGGCGCAGGCCTCCCGGACTGCATCTGCGCACCGAACCCCCAGGTCTGCTTCGCCCAGGCCCCGGGGGACTGCGACGACGATGACCCGGACGCCCACCCCGGCCAGCCCGAGCTCTGCAACGGCAAGGACGACAACTGCAACGGCGTCATCGACGAACTCTGCGATTGAACCAGGGACTGGAACACCAACACCTCCGGGCCTGGGCCGAAGGGTGACGCCGCGCTGGGCGGAGGTGTGGCGGTTGCTGGTGAGGTCGGGGTGCGAGCGAAGCGGTCCTGGGGTGGGAGTCGCACTAGCCGTGCGGCGAGCAGACCGGGACGCCCCCCGGCCCGCCAGCGACCGCTACAGCCCGTCCAGTGCCAGGAACCCTGAGGCCCAGGCCTTAGAGCCTGATATCGATCTTGGTGTTGGAGCGCTGCTCGTCGAGCCAGCGCCTGAAGGCCTTCTCGAAGCCCTCCTCCTCCAGGAGCCCCCGCAACCGGAACCGGAACTCCTCCTGTTGCGCGTCGTCCTCGAAGGTGCGCCACTCCTCACCCACCAACTTCACGATGTGGATCCCCAGGGTGGAGCGCACCGGTCCACCCACGCCGCCGATGGGCAGGGTGAAGACCAGCTCCTCGAAGTCCTCCTCGAGGGTGCCCTCGGTGACGTAGCCGATGACG
>CAZNWW010000038.1:0-14729 GCA_964576155.1 uncultured Myxococcales bacterium
GCTCCGGTTGGCGGGTGCGCCTGATCCCACGTCGGGGAGCTCCCCGGAGGGGGGGGGCGCACTCATCGAAACGATCGTTCGCGAGCAGGAGGCCGGCGTCCGTCCATCGGATCGGGTAGCGACCTGGCTGCGGCGCCTCGTGGAGCCAGGTCTCCCGGGGGACCCCGGCGTCGAAGAACCCATCGGAGATCGCGTCCCCCTGCTTGCCTTGGGCCCGTGGACCCTCTTCGAGGATCTGCCCGCTCGAGTGGAGGCCCTGGGAGGTCGTGTGGTCTGGGACGAGTGGGGTGCCCAGGGAGCGACCCTGGCCCGATCGATCGATCCGGCTGCTGCGCTGGCTTCCTGGCCCGCCCTGGAGCCGACCCGCCGCCTGGCTGCAGTCCGAACCGCGGCAGCTCGCACCAAGGCACGGGGGGTGATCTTGGTGATGGAGGCTTTCACCGGAGCGCTCCTGGACGAGCCTTGGCTGCGGGGACACCTGAGGCTGCCCATCCTTGCGCTGGACGCAGAGGCCCCCGCTCCCCTGGATTCGGCCCGGCGACTGCGCCTCGAGGCCTTCCTGCACCTGGTGAGGGGGGAATGATGGACGATTCTCGGATCGGGCTCTTCTCCACGGTGCCCCTGGAGATCCTCCTGGCTGCGGGGCTGCGGCCCCTGGACGTGAACAACGCCTTCGTCAGGGACCCGGATCCACGGGCCCTCCTGGATCGTGCCGAGGCCGCCGGGCTTCCACGGACCCTCTGCGCTTGGACCAAGGGCCTCTACGCATCGACGCTGGCCCTCGGGCTGCGCCGGATTCTGGTGGTCACCGAAGGGGATTGTTCCGCGAATCGGGCCATGGCCGAGTTGCTTCGGGATCGGGGCGTGGAGGTGGTTACGTTCCGCTATCCCCTCGCCGAGAGGTCCGAGGATGGGGTGTTTGCAGCCCTCGAGGTCCTGGCCGATCGGCTGGGGACCACCCTCGCTGCTGCGGAGGACGTGCGCAAGGAGCTGGCCCCCCTCCGCGCTGCCCTGGATCGTCTGGATCGTCTCACCTGGGAGGAGGGACGGATCCCGGGGGCGGAGAACCACCGGTGGCTCGTATCTTCGTCAGACCTCGGGGGCGGTGACGCCACGGCCTTCCTGGCTGACCTGGAGGCAGCGATCAGCGCAGGCGCCCGGCGTGAGCCTGCGCCGCAGGGACCGCGCCTGGGTTTGTTCGGCGTTCCCCCCGCGCTGACAGACCTCCACGACGCCGTCGAGACCGCCGGGGCCCGGGTGGTCTTCAACGAGGTGGCCTCGGACTTCGCAATGATCCCCCCTGCGTCGGGCCTCCCGGAGCAGTACCGTCGCTACGCGTATCCCTACGGCGTTGAGGCCCGGGCGGAGCGCGCTGTCCGTGAGGCCGACCGCCGGGATTTAGACGCCTGGCTCGTCTACGATCAGTCCTTCTGCCACCACAACCTGGAGCTCCCCGCGGTAGATCGTCTCCTGGGGGATCGGCCTCGCTTGCACCTGGAAGGTGACGCGCCCGGTCCGGTGGCTGGTCGTGATCGGATCCGACTCGAGGCCTTCGTACAGACCCTGGGTCGGCCCCGTCCCGCAGGGAAGTCGGTGCCTGCTGCTGCCGACACGGGGCATCACCCGGCCCTCGGCCTGGATCTCGGCTCCCGCTTCGCTAAGCTCGCCTATCGGGATCCTGGTGGCGCCCTCGAGTTCCGGATCCTCGACTCAATGCGGTTCTACCGGACCTGGGCGCGGCGGACGGCCACGGGGCTGGCCCTTGATCTCCAGGCGGTCCTGCGGGATGGGCTGGGGGTCCAACCCCCCGAAGGACTCGTCGGGGTCGCCACGGGTTATGGTCGTCACCTGGAGGGCCTGGTCGGGTGCCGCGCTGTGCCCGAGGTCCACGCCCACGCGGCCGGTGCCGCGGCCCAGATCGGGCCAGCGGAGTTTGTCCTCGCTGACCTCGGCGGCCAGGACACGAAGGCGATTCGGGTTCGAGGGGGCGCGGTCCTCGACTTTGTGATGAACGATCGCTGCGCAGCCGGGAGCGGGCGTTACGTGGAGAACATGGCTCGACTCCTGGAGGTGGATCTGGCGGAGGTTCTCACCCACCACGAGGACCCGGTGATCCTCTCAAATGTCTGCGCGACCTTTGGAGAGTCCGAGGTGGTGGGTCTGGTGGTGGAGGGCGTCCCGTTGGAGCGGATCGCAGCGGGGATACTCCGGAGCGTAGCGATGCGCCTCCTCCAACTCCTGGGCCGGCTTCCAGACGTGGGAGGGCTCCCCCTGTACCTCTCCGGCGGGCTGGCGACGAGCTCGGGCCTCGTCCGACTCCTCGAGGCCAACCGGGGGGGGGACGTCGTAGCCCTGCCCCGTCCCCGGCTCAGCGGTGCGCTCGGCTGCCTGGAGCTTGCGGTCTCGGGGCCGACCCCCTAACGTGGCGATGATGAGTGGAACGAGCACGAACCTGATCAACTGGAAGAACGGCCCCTGCGTCCGTCCGGCGTCTCTATGGCTCGACGCCCCGCCCGTTGGCCGGGGGCTTCGCTTCGTCAGCTCCTGCCTTGCCCGCGCCGGCCGTCGATCGGACCGCGTGCTGGCCAGCTCCTTCACCGGGCGATATCACTTCGGGGCCGATCGGCCCTTCCTCACTGCGCCCGAGGGGGAGCCCATCCGCCTCGGGGCGGCAGAGGTGCGGCTCCTGTCTGCGGGGCAGGTCCACGGCGCCGCGCAGCTACACTTCCAGTGCGACGAGGGGACGCTGCTCTATACCGTGGGGCGCCGCCTCTCCGGGACCTGCCTGGCTCCGCCCGTTCATCTCGTCCCTGCGGAGGTGTGGGTCCTGCGGGTGGACGCACCTCCGGGGGACGGCCCCCCGTGGTCGGAGTGGATGGATGCGCTCTCCAAGAGGTTGAAGAATGGCGCCGTTCAGGCGCTGCGCGTGGCCCACCCCTGGCTGGCCGTGGAGCTGGCGGCGGGCCTCGCTGCCAGTCTCGCCGCGTCGCCACGCCTGGATGCAAAGCCCCGACAACTGCTACGCTGGAATCGGGCGGAGGGACCGCGCCCCGCGGCCGGAGAGGGTCTCTTGATCACCCTCGGCGACGCTGAGCCGGAGGAGGTGATCCTGGTGGGAGACGATAGCGAAGACTCGATCATGGTGCCCGGAGCGCCGGCTCTGCGCGAAGTCCGGGAAGCGGCCGATGTGGTAGGGCCCCGGGAGGCCCTGCTCACGGGTGTGGCTGCGCCCCGATGGGCAGAGGCGTTGGCAGGAAACGGGCTGTCGGTCCGTGTCCTGGGCGGTGGACCGCGGCGGTTGCTGTGATGGAGGATTCATGGACACGCTGATGATCCTCGGCTTCCTTGGCAGCCTCGGTACAACCGAGCTCCTCATGGTCTTCGTCGTGGTCCTGATCCTCTTCGGGCCGAAGCAGCTCCCCCAGGTCGCCAAGACCATCGGTAAGGGCCTGCGGGACATCCGACGAGCCGCCAACCAGCTGAAACACGAGGTGGGCCTGGACGAACTGGACGAGGTCTATCCCAGGTCGCGGCCGGTCCCGCCTCCGCGTAAGAAGCCTCCCCCGACAGACGAGTCCGAGTCCGCCGAAGGCCCTTCGAAGCTCGAAGAGCGAAGTAGGGAGCCTGAGGCAGATCGACCGACCCCCGACTCCGAAGAGGAAACCCATTGACCAAGCGACCGCAGAGCCGGGCGATGTCGTTCTGGGAGCACCTGGGCGAGCTCAGGGTGCGCCTGGTCCGGGTGGTCGCGACGATGGTGGGCTCCTTCGTCTTGTGCTGGTCCTTCCGGGAGCAGATCTTCGCGGTGATTAACGAACCGATCCGCGCAGCGCTGGCCCGCCACGACATCTTCCGCCTCATAGCGATCGACGCGTCCGAGGCGATCGTCGTGTACCTGAAGATGAGCGGGGCCGCCGCGGTGGTCCTAACCACTCCGGTGCTCCTGAGCCAGATATGGGGCTTCGTGAAGCCCGGCCTCTATCCCCAGGAGCGCCGACCGGTACGTCGCGTCGTGATCCTGTCGATGTTGATGTTCTTCATCGGCGTGCTTTTCTGCTATCGCCTGATCCTGCCCCTGGTGATCGACTTCCTGACGGCCTTCACCGTCGGCGGGGAAGGGATCGATTTTCAGCTGACCATGCAAAGCGCGTTCTCAACCGCGCTCCTCCTGATGCTCATGTTCGGGCTGGTGTTCCAGCTCCCCCTGGTGATGGTCCTCCTCACTGCCACCAACATCCTCTCCTGGCGTCATTTCGTGAAGTACGTGAAGTTCTTCGCAGTGGGCGCGTTCATCCTGGGGGCCATGTTCACGCCCCCGGACGTGATCTCCCAGGTCCTCATGGCGATCCCGCTCCTGTTCCTCTACGGCATCGGCATCGGCCTCTCGTTCCTGATGGAGGCGGGACGCCGGAGGCGGGAGGAGCGGAACGTGCCTTCCGTGGAGGCGACGGGGCCCGACTGGTTCCTGGCCCTTGGTATTCTGGCCCTAGGCGGGATCATCGCCTTTCTTGTGTGGCCTGCGGGGCCTGGAATCGCCGAGCTGGTGCCTCCGGATCCGAGTCGTGCGCTCTCCTGGGACCGGACCCGCCTCCCGGACGGTGACGGGGGTCTGGCTGGCCTGGAGATATGGACTCGCCACAACGTGGATCCAGCCAAGGCGGATCGCCTCGTGGTTGCGGAGTATCGAGATCTCGGGGAGCTTGTGCTCGTCACCGGCGAAGCTGCCGATGGCTGCACCGGGAGCGTCTTCCCGGGGACCTGGGACGGGGGCGGACCATGTTACCTGGCCGGCGGTGTGGCAGCCTTGGGGCCGACCGCCCTTCTCGCCCAGGTCCGTCACCGCCACGAGTTGGGTGAGCCCGGACCCGCCCCGGTCTTCCCCAGTGGGCGGGATCCCCCCGTCGCGCTCTTCCTCAGCGTCGAAGGCCCTGGCCAGCCTGACGGGGTCGAAACCGGGGTCTTCGAGGATGGCCGGGTCTCGGTGCTCCTCACTATGCAGGACGGCGGCGAGGCCCGCGCCATGCGTTGGTCCCTGGAGGCTGCGTTGGACGAGGCCGAGGAATCCGCCGAGGCCCCTGGGGACACCCCGGATCCCCTCCGGGAGGTGGCAGCTCTCCTCGTGCTCATGGCCGAGGACGAGGAGCCGGCGGTGAAGCAGAGGGCCGCAGCCTTGGCGGCGCAGTTGAAGGCTGAGTTGAGGCCGATTTCGGATAGCCTGGTAGTGCTGGACCGGCTCGTCCAGGAGCTCGGCAGCCCCGACGAGGTCGAGACCGACGCGAACAAGGTGCTCATCCGCTTCGAGCCCAAGGACGACGCCTTGGCTTCGGTCCTTGAGCTCTGGGAATTGCCGTAGAGGCTGGACTTTGCCCTAGGGCTCACTCGCTTCTGACTCTGCTCTCTTCTTCAGATCGGTCAACTCGCCCTTCTTCAGCTTCCGTGCCAGGTGCTTCCGGATCACGAGCCGCTCGTTCTCGGTGAATTTGCGGGTGCTCATACGGGAATCGTCGTTCCCCGCGGTGTTCATGATGCTCCCGAGGATGTCGTTGTGCTTGAGGCCGAAGAAGTGGCCCAGCTCGTGGGGGAGGGTGAAGGGCCAGGAGATCTTTGACAGAATCACCCATCGGTGGTGGGTGGCCTTGCGGTCCCGCCAATGGACCCCATAGATCTCCCCCTCCTCGTCAACGTTGTCAACCCGGCCTGCGACGAACCAGTGGATAGGTCCCTTGCGCCACCGATCGTGCCCCAGGGCGTCCCGGTCTCCCCGGGAGTGCACCGTCATGTGCTTCGGTGGCAGGAAGGTGACCTCGGCGAGCTCGAAGTGGACGCCGACGTCTGCGAAGAGCTTGTTGGATGCCGCCAGGTGCTCCCCGATCCAATCGGGGTCTCGCACGGTTGCCCCCTCCTCGTCCACGGCCAGGAAGAGGGCCAGGCCGAGGCAGAAGACCGCGTCCGCCGGGCACGGCGTCGAGAGGGCCAGATAGGGGGCAGGGTCCGGGACCTCCCCGGCGGGGGGGGACAGGGCAAAGAGCAGGGCCAGGAGCGGTGCGATCATTGAGGTACCTCCGTCGGGGGACATTGTGCATAGAATCTATGCCCCAGGTCAATGTCTGATATACTCGTCACCATGAAAGGAGCTGGTGCAAGCGACCTCGACATCCGTGATCGCTTCAAGCGACGCCGGGTCATCGGCACCGGCGGGATGGGGACGGTCTATGAGGCTCAGGATCTCACCACGGGACAGATCGTAGCGCTCAAGGTGCTGAGTCACCTCGGGCCCCTGGAGCTCTACCTGTTCAAGAACGAGTTCCGGTCCCTTGCAGGCGTGATGCACCCCAACCTCGTGGGGCTCCACGAGTTCTTCAACGTCGACGACGAGTGGTTCTTCTCCATGGACCTGGTCAAAGGGGCGCCCCTCCTGGCGTGGCTCTGGGGGCCGGAGACCTTCGCCGCCCTCTGTGGCGAAGGCTCGGAGACGTCTCTCCTGAACACCCACCTCGGACGGATCTCGGACATAGGGCCGCCCCCGAAGCGGGGGGGAGCCAGGACGGAGGTCGACGACGGCTTCGCCGACACCGTCCTGGGCGAACAAGCTGCGGCCCGGGTTCAGGCCCGGGCCCGAGGAGACGGTCCGACCCAGGCAGCCGAGGGGACCCCCGCACCCCACGATCTCCTCGGCTCGCAGGGGATCACCCGTCTGCGATCCCTCCTGCCGCAGCTCGTCGCCGGGGTGTCCGCGTTGCACCGGGCCGGGAAGCTCCATCGGGACCTGAAGCCCTCCAACATCCTGGTGTCCACCGGGGGGCGCGCCGTGCTCCTGGATTTCGGGCTTGTGCAGGACATCAACCCCGCACCCGACGGGCTGCAGGGGCACCTGATCTCCGGCACGATCCCGTACATGTCCCCGGAGCAGGCCAGGGGAGAACGCCTGGGCGAGGCCAGCGACTGGTATGCGCTCGGCGCGGTCCTCTACGAGGCCCTCACCGGGCAGGTCCCACACAAAGGCCGGATGTCCGAGGTGCTCATCGCCAAGACCCAGATCCTTCCGGTGTCTCCGGGGGATCTGAACCCTGGTCTCCCCGAGGATCTGGTCTCGTTCTGCATGGATCTCCTGCAGATCAATCCCGATCAGAGACCTGCGGGCGACGAACTCATGGAGCGCCTCGGTCTGGACCCCGAGTCCTCGGTCTTCGATGCTACGGGGACAGGCTTCGGCCTGGGCCTGGTGGGCCGGCGCCAGAAACTCTCAGAGCTGAACAAGGCCCTGGACGATGTGCGGTGGGGGCGCCAGGTCACGGTCCAGGTCCGGGGCCGCTCGGGCATGGGCAAGACCGCGCTGGTGCAGGAGTTCCTCGAGGACGTCGATGCGCAGGGCGGCCTGGTGCTCTCGGGCCGGTGTTACGAGCGTGAGTCGGTTCCCTTCAAGGCCCTGGACCCCCTTGTGGATGCGTTGGTTCGCCACCTCCTCACACTCCCGGAACAGGACCGACGGGAGCTGATCCCGCCGGACATCGGCCTCCTGGGGAAGGTCTTCCAGGTGGTTGCGCGACTCTCCGGCACCTCGCCGACGGTTTCCGAACTCAGGGATCCATTGGAGCTGCGGCATCGTGCGTTCGCCACCCTGCGAGAGCTCCTTGACCGGGTGGCCCGCCATCAGACCCTGGTGGTGCACATCGATGACCTCCAGTGGAGTGACGGGGACAGCCTTGGCCGGCTCCGGGAGCTGCTCCGGCCGCCGTCGCCGCCGCCCCTGCTGCTGTTGCTGACTGTCCGGAGTGAGCAGGTTGACGAGCGCCCCGTGGTGCGGGAGTTCCTGGAGGGAGATGGACACGGGAAGGCTCCCGTGATCGACGTGGGACCCCTGGCCATCGATGAAGCCGTGGAGCTGGCCGAGCATCTCCTGGGGGCGGAAGATCCAGTGGCCCGGGACCGGGCGGCCGCTCTCGCTCGAGAGGCGGGGGGGGTGCCGATCTTCATCGAGGAGATGGTGCGGTACCTCCGGATGCCAGAGGTCTTCACGTCGGGCGCGTCACCCGCGGACGCGGCATCGCTCACCCTCGAGGAGGTGATCGATCATCGGGTCCGGCTCCTCCCCAAGGAGTCCCGGGTGCTGATGGAGGTTGTGGCCGTCGCAGGGCAACCCCTGCCCCAGCGTGCGACCTGGACCGCGGCGGGGATCGGGGTCCAGGGCTGGCGGGCCATCGCGGTGCTCTCGGCGCAGAAGCTCGTCCGCACCCACGGGCGGGACATGGACGACCCCATAGAATGCTACCATGACCGGATCCGGACGACCCTCGTGACCGGCCTCCCCGGGGACCGCCTGCGGGAGCACCACCTCGCTCTTGCCCGGGTCCTGGATGCGTCGGGATCCGCGGACCCGGAGCGCCTCTTCCTCCACTTCCTCGAAGGCGGGGATGGGGGCCGGGCAGCGGTCCATGCGCAGTCCGCAGCGGATCAGGCCTACGCGGCCCTGGCGTTCGACCGGGCCGCGGATCTCTACCGTCGCTGCGCGGAGCTGCTCCCCGAGGGTCAGGCGGCCCGCCGCGGGCTCGACCTGCGCCACGCGGACGCGCTGGAGAAGGCCGGTCGGGGTCCCGAGGCTGCGGAGGCGCTCCTCGCGGCCGCAGCGGTCCGTACCCCGGATGAGGCCTGGCGCCTGGTGTCCCGATCAGCGGCGCTTCTCCTGATGGCCGGCCACCTCCTGCGGGGCAAGGAGCTGCTGCACCAGGTCCTCAAGGATCTCGGCATCCGGGTCCCCGGGGGGACCGCGGGGGTGCTGGCCAGTCTGGTACGCCTCAGGGCTCGGCTCAAGCTGCGGGGCGTGGCCTTCGTGGAGCGGGATGAGGACCAGGTCCCCCAGGAGATCCGTGACCGCATCGATGCCTGTGGAGGGGCCGCGCAAGGCTTCGGCCTGGCGGATCCCGCTGAGGGGCTGGTCTACCAGAACCAGGGACTCCTCATGGCCCTGGACGCGGGGGAGCCCCGCCGTGTGGCCCGCGGGCTCGCCTTGGAGGCGGCCTTCGTTGCGGTGTCCGGGCTCAAGGGTTTGGGGCGGGCAGAGGTCTATTTCGCCACCGCGGAGCAGATCGCCGAGCGACATGATGACCGGACACTCCTGGGCACCGTGGCCATGACCCGGGCCATCGCCATGCTCCAGGTTGGTCGTTGGCGCCATTGCCGGGACGCGGCCCGACAGGCGGTACGTTACCTCGGCCAGGAGTCCAGCGAGTCTCCCTGGGACCTGAACACGGCGCGGATCTACGGCCTGGCGGCCGCCGGATTCCTCGGGGATCTGAGGGCCGCCCTCGAGATGTACCACGAGCTCTTGCGATACGCCCGGGACCGCAGCGATCTGCATTCCCAATCCCACGTGCGTCTCGGCATGGAGGTCAACGCCCACTTGATCGTCGCCGACCCTGACGCAGCGCAGCGGGACGTGGAGGGGGCGATCGAGGCGTGGACCGGTGAAGGCTTCACCCTCCAGCACTTCTATGCCGAGCGTGCCCTGGTGCAGATCGATCTCTATCGGGGGCGTTGGGATGACGCGGTCCAGAGGGCGGCCTCCCTCTGGAAGCGGTTCAACCGTTCAACGATTCGTTCGGTAGCGATCTGCAGGGCCCTGGCCCTCGAGGTCCTCGGGCGTAGCCTCGTAGCGGCTCCCGACGTGGATGACGGCCGGCTCCGCCGCGCCTCCCGGGTCGCACGCCGCCTCTCCAAAGAGGGGCCCCTCTGGACACGGGCCCACGCCATGATGATCCGGGCCCAGGGAGTCCTGGCCCGCGGGGATCGGGAGTCCGCGGCGGTGCGCTTCCGGCAGGCCGCTGCACGGTACGAAGACGCCGACATGGCCCTCCATGCAGCCGCTGCGCGGTGGCGCCTGGCCCAGCTCATGGATCCCACCCGGGAAACCCGGGAGCTGGAGTGGGTGGGTGGTCAGGGGGCCGCCGAGCCGGAGCTCCTGCTCAGGACCTTCGCGCCCGGGGAGCCGGGGAACGGGATCAATCTCTAGCCTTCAGGCCGCTCCCGAAGAAGATCGGTACATAGAGGAAAGCGCCGGCCCTGCCGGGGAGGCTGCGGAGTTCATCGAGGACCTCCTGGTCACTGTCCTTCCAGAGCTCCGAGCGGCGCAGGGCCTGCTCCTTGAAGCTGAAGGCCGCGTCCACCAGGGGCTTGAAGGGGACGTCGTCGGGGGTCACGGGTGCGACCTCCACCCGCGGCGCACGAAGGCCTGCCTCGAACATCAACTCCCTGAGCTTGCGTGAAATGTGCCGGTCTCCACCCAGGCGGACCTGCGCCTCTGCGGTGCGGTCCTGGAAATCTTCGAGGCCTTCGGGCTCCGGGTAGACCACGACCCCGGCGTCGTCAACGTCCACGATAACCACCGCGCCGCCGGGGCGGGTGACCCGGGCCAGCTCCTTGAGCACCGCGTCAGGATTCGGCAGATGCTGGAACACGAATCGCGCGTAGCAGAAGTCCACCGACTCGTCATCGAGGGGGAGGGACTCCCCCCGGCCTTCAACGAAGCTGCAGCGGTCCCCGAGGCCCTGGTGCGCGGCCAACTCCTCGGCCCGCTGCCTCAGGAACGGGTCGGGCTCGATCCCGATGATCCGGCCGTCGGTGAAGGTGCGGGCCAGCATGAAGCTTGTGATGCCCGGACCCGAGCCCAGGTCGAGGAAGACCCGCCCGTCCTGGAATCCGACCCGACGCAGGTGGTACAGCTCGATGGCCCGGCCGAGCTGCGCCTGGCGCTCGAGGCGGGCCAGCTCACGGTCCGGGTCGTCCAGGGTCGTGATTGCGTAGGACTGCTCTGATCCCGGTGCGGACTCGGAGGTGTAGTCCTCCCAGGTCTCCAGCGTCCTTATGTACCGGGTCGGCACCCGATCCAGGAGGGTCTTCATCTGCTGGTTCATTGCCTGGAGTCGGGACGCGATGATCGCTGCGAGGTTTCGGCCTGCTCGGGCCGCCGCGGACGGGTCCTTGGCGGCCAGGCGCTCCAGGAGGTTCGACGGCAGGTAGAGGATGCGGCATTCCTCGAGCGCGACGAGGTTTGCCGTGCGATCGGTGCCCAGCAGGGACGACATCTCACCGCAGACCTCTCCTTCCCCGAGGACTGCGAGGATGTGGGGGTTGCGTCGGAAATCAAAGGACACCCCCAGGCGTCCCTTGAGGATCACCCCCATTCCCCGTTCTGTCTCGCCCTCCCGGAAGAGGCTCTCACCTGTCGCGATGGTCATCTGGGGATAGGTCTCCAAGAGGTCCTCGATCTCTCCCTCGTCGAAGTTCTGGAAGATGTGGAGCTTCTCCTCCGTGACCGGACCGTGGGCCAGGGCCGCCCAGAGGGCTCGCTTCTCCGTGGGGGTGACCGGCGGATCTTCGCAGAGGGGGTACAGGGCCTTCACCAGGCGGATTGTCTCGCCGCCGTCGTCATCTGAGGTGCGGCAGAGACCCTTGAACGGGCTGTCCACCCGTTCGAGGTATCCCTTGTCCTGCACCGCGATGACCATGGGTACCCGCAGACCAGACCCGGCGTGGGGCCGGAACGGGTGCCAGTACGGCCGGTAGCCGAGCTGGTGGTAGAGGCGCACCAGGCCGATCTCTGAGACGCAGATGCCTACCCGCACCCCTCCTCGAAGCGCGTTGCGGTACAGGGCCAGCGCCAGGAGCGAGGCCACGGTCTTTCCGCGATAGGCCGGATCCACCATCATCGCGCTGGTGTAGCTCACCGCGTCGGGGCCCAGCCCCTGGATCATGGGGTCCATGTTCAGGTGGGCTGCGATGTGCTCCGGGAGGGGTCCGTTGCTCGGGCGCATGGTCCTGGCGGTGCCTACTACGCGCCCGGTATCCTGGTCCACTGCGGCCAGGAGGTGTGCGTACTCGTCCTGCGCGTCCCGGTAGGTCCGAGCCTCGTGATCCATCCCGGGGAGCTGCTTTTTCAGCTCCTCTGCATAGATCCTGTACCGAAATCGAAAGAGCCGGTCCCGCTCTTCGGTGGTCTTCGCCTCGATGATGCGTACGAACATCGGTCCCCCTTTGCCCCCCGGAGCCGGGGCGCAGATATCCTCCCGTCGAGTCTATCGCGGCGTGGGTGCGGGGCAATTTCTTGATAGGAATCAGATGCTGGTTGTTGAGATCTCACCGTCGTAGGAGAGGCTCGGCCCGGTGACCACCCGGTCCCGGCCGGCGGTCTTGGCCTCGTAGAGGTACTGGTCCGCGAAGACGACCATGCGATCTGCGTGGTTGCGTGTTGGCTTTTGCTTGGTTGCGCCCCCGATGCTCACCGTGGAAGTGATCCGATATTCCCTGTGCACGAAGGGGGCCGTGCGGATAGCCTCCGCCAGGCGCTCGCCGACCGCGCCTGCTTCCACCTGGTCGCACCCGGGCAGCAGGATGATGATCTCCTCCCCACCGTAGCGGCCGATGGAGTCGTAGGGACGCAGGGTCCTGAGCATCCGCTGGGCCCCCTCGCGCAGCACCGCATCACCGGCCTGGTGACCGAACCGGTCGTTGATCTTCTTGAAGTTATCGAAGTCCACCATGAGGACGCTGATGGGTTCCTTGTCGCGCTCACAGCGGGACAGCTCCCGGTTGAGGATCGGGAAGATAGCGCGCCGATTCCACAGGCCGGTCAACTCATCCGTCGTTGCGATACGCTTCACCCAGTCGAGCGCGACCCGGAGTTTGCGCCCGCGCTGGACCATGGTGCGCACCAGAAACAGGGTCAGCCCCGCCAGGATGATCGACAGGGCTGCGAGCGCGTTCAGGAGGTGCCACTTCGCCCCCAGATCCATGGTCTCGTGGGCGGCGAGGCTCCTGAGATCGTCCATGATCCCCTGGGCGTCGGTGCCCAGATCGGCGCGGAGGGCAGAGAGGGATCCCGACGAGTCGCCATCGGAGAGGAGCGCATTGAAGCGGAACGCTACCTGGTGGAGGCGGTCGAGGCGGGCCACCATGACGTCTCTCGGGTTTGAACTCTACATGATCTGACTGCGCACCTGGAGGAGCAGCCCCACGGTCGTCTTGTCGAAGTGCAGCAGCTCCTTGCTGTCCTCAATCTGGTCCCGCTTGCCGTCCTCGGCCAGGCGGTCACGGGCGTCCTCCAGCGTGATCATCCAACCCGCTCGGAGCTCGATCCGGTGTTGGAGCCACATGCTGGACTGGATCAGGTATATGCTCGCTGTGGCGAAGATCAGGAGCACCAGACCGCCGACAGTGAGGAGTGGCTAGGTCCGACCGGCTTCGGGTTCGAGCCTCTCGATCCGGCTGAATTCGTATTCCATCGATGCTCCGAGATGGTCCTGCCTGATAGCGATCCGAGCCAGAAAGCTCAGATACCTAAAGTTATCCGATCTCTCCCCCGGGAGCAACTTCCTTGCGGTTTGACCCCTCCCGGCGCTGCGTGCTAGCTTCCCGAGAAGGTTAGGTTATCATCTCTGGGAGGCCACTATGTTCGACCCTCGGAAAGACGCCCTCTGCATGGAGCGCGTAGAGTCGTTGTTGCCTAACCTGGCGGATTACGTGACCCGCTGGGCCGGGGCGCCGCCCGCCGCGCCCGCCCTGATTGAATACGACACCGGCGAGACGATCCCCTGGAAGCAGTTCAACAAGTCCGTGGACGCGTTCGCTGCCAAGCTGCTGTCCGAAGGGATCCGGAAGGGCGACGTGGTGGCCTCGAGCCTGCCTCTCCTCAAGGAGCACGTCTACCTGAT
This sequence comes from uncultured Myxococcales bacterium, assembly GCA_964576155.1. Classification (GTDB taxonomy): domain Bacteria; phylum Myxococcota_A; class UBA9042; order CAIXZC01; family CAIXZC01; genus CAZNWW01. The sequence goes on from CAZNWW010000038.1 coordinate 13,704, forward strand.
GTTCGCCTGCCACCGCATCGGCGCGATCATGGCACCCCTGGACCTCCGGCTCAAGGCCGCCGAGGTCCAGTACTGCATGGACAAGATGCATCCGCGGGCCTGGTTCTTCCTGGGGAAGACCCCCGTGGCGGACTTCCGCCCCATCGTCTCCGAGGTCTTGGCCGGCACCCCGTCCCTCGCGGTGAAGGTCCAGTTCCAGAAGGAGGAGGACCCCTCCCTGATCGTCCCCGGCGCGACCTGGGTCAAGGATTGGGTGAAGGGGATCAAGTGGACCTTCATCAAGAGCAAGTTCACGGGCGCGGTGGCGCGGGCCAGAGCCGTAGTGGAGACGGATGACCCGGCGCTGATCATCTTCACAACGGGCTCCACCGGCTCACCCAAGCCTGCGCTCCTGAGTCATCGGAACATCCTGGTCCAGAACGTGGGCCTGGCCACCGCCTTCGAGATGAATCGAGATTCCCGGATGATGGTGAACCTGCCCCCGTCCCACGTGGGCTGTGTCACAGAGCAGTTGGACACGACGATCTACATGGGGGCCACCTGTGTGATCCTCCACGTCTTCGACCCGGCCAAGAGCCTGGACGCCATCCAGAAGCACGCCGTGACCATGTTGGGACAGATCCCGGCCCTCTTCAACCTGGAGTGGAGGCTCCCGGACTACGATTCCTACGATCTCTCCAGCCTGGAGTTTGCGCTCTACGGCGGCCAGCAGGTGTCCCGGCCCTTCCTCGAGAAGATGAAGAGCATGGCCCCCCGCATCGGCACGGGCCTCGGCCTCACGGAGACCGCAGGCTTCGTCACCTACACCGACGTGAACGCGGACGTGGACGATCTGCTGAAGGGCATCGGGCGGGACATGCCGGCCTTCCCCATCTCCGTACGGGAACCCATGCAGGTCGACGGCGCGGCCGGTCCGGTCAAGCCCGCGGGCGAGGTCGGCGAGATCTGCTTCTCCGGGCCCCAGATCTTCCTCGGATACCTCGGAGACGAGGAGAACACCAAGAAGACCATCACCACCGACGGCGT
>CAZNWW010000039.1:0-11451 GCA_964576155.1 uncultured Myxococcales bacterium
GGTCAAGGCCTGGACGGCACTGACGAACCTCCTCTTTTTTGCTCTGGATCGTATGGACTCATCAGACCAATGGACGACGAACCACCTCGTCATTGCGCGGCGGCCGCTGTCCTTCACTCACGATTCCGGATCGTCTTGATGACGAGGGCAACGAAATCCCGCTGGAACAGTAGCACGAGCGCCCCGTAAAAGACCGCCCCCGCAGACACGCACAGGGCCAACTCGACAGAGCTGCCGAGAGAGACGAGGGACCGAAGGAACAGAAGCTCCCCGATCATTAAAAAAGATAGCGCCAGGTAGGGTGCGACCGCGCCCAGGAACTCGCCAACAGTCATTCCTACCACAACGTAACGGAGGTAACAGCCGACCGGAAACAGCAGAGTGAACTGAACGATCAACAGTGCCCAGGCAACACCCGTGGCACCGAAGCCAGAGCCGATCCACGCGGCGACCCCGTAGACGACCAGCACCAACAGATTGAGATAGAAGCCAAGATCGGCGCGTCCCTTCGCCAGGAGGAGGTTCCCGAAGGGATTCCCCGAGGTGTACAGGAAGCCCAGGCCCGCCAGAATCCTCAGTACCGGGCCCGACGCTGCCCACTGCTCACCTAGGAGTACCACAACAATGAGATCGCCAGTCGCGATCATCCCCGCATAGATCGGCATCATAACGAGGGAGAGAGTTCGAATGACGAAGAGGTAACCCCGACGAAGTGCCCGATCATCGTCCTGGATGCGAGAGAAGACGGGGAAGGTCACCTGGTTGAAAACCGGATTGATGGTTTGGAGCGGGAAGAGCGCAAGGCGATAGCCCAAGCTGTATATCCCGAGCACCTTGGACCCGAGTATCCGGCCGATGATGATCTTATCCCACTGCCAGCCCCAATATGCGACGAGTCGTTCACCAAGTTGGAAGAGGCCGAAGGACACGAATTCAGAGATATCGCTCCATCGGAAGCGCAACAGCGGGCGCCAACGAGGCCATACCAGGACATTCAACGCCAGGGTGGCGACGACCACTCCCAGCAGGTTCGACCAGACCAACGAGAGGACGCCGGCCCCGTCCAGGGCCAGTAGGACGCCAGCGACGGTCGAGACAATCGCTACCCCGACGTCGACCAACGCCAGGGAGCTGAAGCGCATCTCACGGCGGAGCAGAAAACGTGGCTGCTGGCCGAACGCGTAGACCAGGAACACCGGAGCCGACCAGAGGAGGACCGGCAGCAGCTCCGGCTCTCCGAAATACATCATGATTAGTGGTACACAACCGACAAACAGGGCGAGAACGATGAGCCCTGCCAGCACGTTCAGCCAATAGAGAGTGGACACCTGCTCACGGGTGATCTCCTTGCGCTGAACAATGACCGCGCTGAATCCGGCGTCAGAGAGGAACTGACCCAGGGTAACCACCACCACCGTCATCGCCATGAGCCCAAAATCCGATGGGCGGAGGATTCTGGAGAGAATCGCCAGCCGACCGAAGGTCAGGACTATCGAGATCCCCTGCCCTACGGCGGACCACTTGGTCCCAGAGACTGCGCGTCGGCGAAGCCCATGGGCCCCGCCACCGGTGTCCGCGTCATGAGGCACTTAGGACCTCGTCGAGTGACGCTCCCTGCACAAAGATCAGGTACCACAGGTGGAGGCACGAAGCCCTCCAGACTACCTCTGGCTGTACACTACACAGGCGCATGTATTGTTCGTTACTCACAGTCCCGTCGACCCACCCACGATCAGCCCCGGGGTGCCGAAGCAGGCTCAGCATCGATTGACGATGGTCCCCCAACCAGCGCCGAAGGGGGAACGGAAAACCCATCTTGTTCCGACGCCAGACGACCTCGGCAGGGAGAAGATCCTGCATCGCATGGCGGAGGAGCCACTTCAACCATCCGCTGCGCATGAGGAGCGTAAGAGGCATTCGGAAGCCCAACTCAACGACGCGATGGTCCAGAAACGGCGCCCGGCCCTCCACCGGCACACCCATGGCCATTTTATCGCCCGAGGCTTGCCAATAGTTCATCTTCAGATCACCCATATTGGCCCGCAGCAGATCTCCACCCCATGGAGTATCGACAACCCCTCCCCAATGCCCCGGCTCCGGGATCAACACAAGGCGCCCGCCCACGTGTCGGGTTCGGGTTCGCAGCGATCGGATCCGCCCGGAGAGCCATCGTCGCGCCAGCCTGTCTGGCCGGAGGGGGGGGCCCTCCCGAAATCGGATCATGTTCTCGAGCGCCCGGCCCGTATCCCCGTCGGACAACATCTGACGAAACACGGCGATGGAGTCGGCCGGGTAGCCTGCCAGAACCTCGTCCCCTCCAGCGCCACTGATGTAGACCGGGAATCCCTGGGCCCTGATCTTCTGTCGGACGATCTGGTTGACCAGGATGTTCGGGTTGTGAAAGGGCTCTTCCTGGACGTGAACAAAATTCTCCAGCTCATCCCAGAACAGGGTCTCGTCATGGTCTATGATCAGGTGCTCGACCTGCGGATATCGCGCCACGACCAACCGGGCGAAACAGGTCTCGTCCTCGGCGGGGTCTTTGTAACGGACCGAGAACACTGGGAAAGGCTCCGCGGACATCCTTGCTCGGAGAGCAACCAGGGCGGAGGAGTCCAAGCCTCCACTGAGATCAGAGCTGACCGGTACGTCCGATACGAGCCGGAGCTCAATCGCCTCACTCAACCCACGCCGGAGTTGCTTGCTGGCCTCCGGTATCGGTAACTCCCCTTTGTCACACCGTTCATGGGGAAGCGCCCAGTATTGATTCCGGGCGATCTGCCCGGAATCATCATAGCTTCGGTACTCGGCCCGCCCCATCATTCGGAAGTTGCGCCAGAAGGTCTCGTGACCGTAGTCCCTCTGGCCGAGGTGAAGATATCGGCTGACCGCTGCCTCGTTGAGGTGGCCCCTCTCCTCGGGCAGAAGTTCGAGAAGCGCCTTCATTTCAGACGCCCATACCACCCTCTCGTTGTCCTCGAAGACATAGATCGGCTTCTTTCCGATACGATCCCGGCAGAGAACCAGTCGACGCTCGGCCGGGTGGAAGAGGGCGATGGCGAAGAAGCCCTCGAAGCGGGAAAAAGCCTCTGTGTCCCACTGCTGGTACGCTGCAAGCAGGACCTCGGTGTCCGAGTCAGTCGTGAAGCGATGTCCACAGGCAGCCAGCTCTGCTCGGAGTGAACGATAGTTGAGAATCTCGCCGTTGAACGAAACGACGACAGCCTGATCCGAGGCCCACATCGGCTGGTGACCTTGGTGGGAGAGGTCGATAATCGAGAATCGCCGGTGGGCCATGGCGAGATCGTGTTGGAAACCGTCGACATCCTCGATTCGCGCCAGGTCCCCGGACACCCCCCTGGCCGAGTCCGCTGACTTGAGGTTCAGCGCCGCTCCACGGCGACTGTCGAGGAGAACGAAGCCCTCGTCATCCGGACCCCGATGGGCGATGGACGCAGACATCCTCCTGATGGCCCCGACGTCCTCCTGGATCTGGTCACCAGCGAAGAGGAAATAGCCGGCAATTCCGCACATCCTCCCCCCTCAGCCTGTCCGGGCCGTCGCAATGATGAGTCGGGACGTCGCGCCCATCAACTGGTCCCCCGTGAGGTTCGTCTGTCGAACAGGTAGGAGCACATCCCTGCGAGGTTGGCGAGGTTCGACGCGTATGCGATGGCGAAGAGCTTCGGACTCCAGTGCGACAGCTCGTCCACTCCGTCCTCCTGCGCAATCCGGCACACGTCGGCCAGCATGGGAGGGAGCGCCCGCCGCAGCGCCTGCGCGGCGACATACACACGTGTCCGCCCCGCGTTGCGGAAGAGCGGGATGAGGCCCGATCCCACGCGATAGTTCTTCTCCAGGATCTCCGGAAGGCAGCGGGCAGGATGGTGGACCACGGCGTCCGCAGAGTAGACCAGGGAGTGTCCCTGCCGCGTGGCCTCCTGGGTCCATTGGACGTCCCCCCCCGAGACCACGGACTCCTGGAACCGGCCAAGCTCCCGAAACAACGAGGCTCGGACGAAGAGGTTTGCGGTGGCCGCGTAACTCGCCAATGCGATGGTCCGGCGGGTATGCATGTTCGTCAGGGAGTCGAAGAGTTCGGCGGTGGTCCGGTCCTCTGAGAACTCGAACTGGACCCTCCCCCCGACGAGAGCCGCGCTGGTCTCCAACATGGTCTTGATGCCCTCGGTGATCCAGTCCGTGGACACCCGGCAGTCAGCATCAGTGAACGCAATTATTTCTCCGTCGGCGACCTCGATTCCCCGGTTTCGTGCCGCATAGGAGCTGCGAACCTGCGTCTCTTCCCGGAGTTCGAACGGATACCGGGCGACGACCTCCCTGGTCCGATCCGACGAGCCGTTGTCCACGATGATCACCTGCAGCCGATCCCGCGGGTAGTCCAGGAGAGTGAGGCTGTCGAGGAGCGCGCCGATGACCTCCTCGCCGTTCAGCACCGGGACGATAACCGACACACGCGGCGCTGGCTGATCCGGTTTTCTCGTCCCGATTGATCCCATCCATCATCTCCCGTCCACCATGCTCGTCGCCCGACCCAGCGAAGTCAACCGGTCACGCGTCGGGCAACCGGGTGTGATGTTGACGATTCCCGAAGGGCGGGGGTAGTATCGGCACCAATGATTGGACGACTCGCCAGACTGCTGCCTCCCCGGCTGCGCGGACCTGCTCGACGGTTCCGGCAAGCCGCACGGCTCCGAATTCGCCCCTGGACCCATCGTGGCACGGCGCGGGAGTGCCCGCTCTGCGCAAACCGCTTCCGGGCCTTCCTGGCGGACCGGCTCGCCGGGCAAGAGGACTCGGTTTGCCCCGCCTGCCTGTCCCTCCCGCGTCACCGTGCCCTCTGGGCGCTCCTGCGACAACGACAGATGGAGGGCCTCCTCTCCTTCAACGGTCACATCCTCCACGTCGCCCCGGAGCCGAGCCTGGCCCGGCCCCTTCGGAGGACCTGCAACTACCTCTCCATGGACATCAAGCCGGGGGTTGCGATGGTGACCGGAGACCTCACCTGCATGGACTTCCCGGATCGGAGCTTCGACGCGGTGATGTGCAACCACGTCCTGGAGCACGTCCGGGACGACCGCGCAGCCCTCAAGGAGATCCATCGCGTCCTCGAGCCCGGCGGATGGGCGAGCCTCCTGGTCCCGCTCCACCAGGGCAAGACCCGTGAATCGCCGCCGGACTCGACCCCTGAGTACCTCCTCGAGCACCACGGCCAGCGGGACCACGTCCGCAGCTACGGTGATGACTTTCAACAGCGCCTCGAGGCAGCAGAATTCCGGGTCGACTGGGTCACCGCCGGAGACCTCCTCGATGCAGACTCCCTGAGTCGCAACGCTGTGGAGGCTGGTCGACCTGTGTTCCTCGCGTTCAAGGACGGGCCATGACCCCTGCAGTCAGCATCGTCCTCCCCACGTACAACCGGGAGGCCCTCATCGAGGGCGCCGTCCGTAGCGTCCTCGCGCAGACCTGGCGGGACTTCGAGCTCATCGTCGTCGATGACGCGTCCACGGATGACACGGTGGCCGTCGTGGAGGCCATCCCCGATGACCGGATCCGCCTCGTCCGCCTCGAACAGAACAGCCGCCAGTCAGCGGCTCGGAACCAGGGCGTAGCGGCGGCACGCTCCGACCTCATCGCGTTCCAGGACAGTGACGACGAATGGTTGCCGACGAAGCTCGAGCGGCAGATGGCCGCGCTGGCGAATGCGTCGCCGCAGGTCGGAGCGGTCTATACGGCTTTCGAGCGGATCGCCGGGGACCAGGTGACATACATCCCCGCGCAGGACATACGGCCCCGGGAGGGCGATATCCTCCCCTCGCTGCTGTTCGGAAACCTGGTGTCCACCCAGACCCTCCTCGTACACCGGGAGCTCCTGGAGCGGATCGGAGGCTTCGACGAGGACATGATCCGGGACGAGGACTGGGACCTGGTCATCCGCCTGGCGCAGGAGACCTTGTTCGCGCTGGTTGACGAGGCCATGGTCAGGGTCATCGACCACCCCGGCAGCGTCACCCACGACATCCCCGCCGGTCTGGCCGCGCGGCGGCACATGCTGGAGAAGCACCGCCACCTGATCGGGGCGATCCCCCGAGCCTACGCAGCACATCTCCGGGCCATCGGGCACTTGGCCTGTCTCTCCGGGGACACCCGGACCGGGCGCAGGGAGTTCCTCGGTGCGGTTCGTCTGACCCCGACCGACCCGAAGGTCATCGCCGGTCTGGTGTTGTCCGTGCTGGGATCTGCGGGGTATCGTCGCGCCCTCGGCCTGATGGGCTGGGACACGAGCAAATAGCGCTCAGCCCCTCCGGGCCTTCTCAAGCCGGACATACTCCAACACTGCGTCCTTGAGCCCCATGACCACGCCCCGTCGGTGGAGCTCCCGATCTGTCCGAACCCTGTCGCCCTGAACCTTGGCCCGCTTCCTGCGGAGCTCCCCGAGCTCCCTCAGGACCTCCCCGTTGCCCTGTAACAAGGCCTTCACGAACTGCCGATCCCCGCGGCGGAGCCACCAGCCCACCCGGACGATGTCGTAGAGTCCCGAGACGGCCACCGCTACCACCAGATCCAGGGCACCGAGGTTCTTGAGCATGGTCCGGAGGCGGTTCCGCTGCCCGAGACGGATCCGAAGGGGAGAGCGGCGACCACCGAAGGTCCCACCCAGCTTGTGCAGCACCACGGAGGCCGGCGCGTACTCGACGCGATAGCCATGGAGCCAGGCCCGCCAGCAGAGGTCCACGTCCTCACAGTATGCAAAGTAGTCGGGATCGAAGCCGCCCAGCTCGCCGAAGATCCGCCTGCGAACCAACATCGCTGCCCCGCACAAGGTGCCAACGGGACCGGCGCGCTGGTATTCCTCGCCGTCAGGCTGCCCCAGGCCGATGTCGATGCCGGCCCCGATGAGGGTGATCCGACCGCCTGCGGCGTTGATCCGTGACGGATCGTCATAGAGCAGGATTCGACTCCCCACTGCGAAGATGGTCTCGTCCTGCGACAGGGCGCTAACCAGCTCGACCAGCCAGGTCGCCTCGGGTCGGGTGTCGTCGTTGAGGAGCGCCACGAAGTCCTCGTCGAGCTGCGCCATGGCGGCGTTGTAGCCCCCCGCAAAACCGAGGTTCTCGTCGTTCTGAAAGACATCTACCCAGGGATACCTATCCCGGACATAGTCCGACGCGCCGTCGGTGCCGTTGTCGATGAGGACGGTCCGGAAGCCCTCCCAGGTCTGGACCTGGAGGGCTGTGAGGCATTCATCGAGGTGGTGTCGCCCATTGCAGGTGATGACGACCACCGCGACGCTGGGGCGGGTTTCGCTGCTCATTCCCGCGCGTCCGCTGCCTCCTTGTTCTCCAGGTACCACCGAATCGTCTGTTCGAGGCCGCTCCTGAGATCGTAGCAAGGCGACCATCCGAGATCCCGCTGCATCCGCCCGATGTCCAGCACCTTGCGCATGACCCCGTCGGGTTTCGTGCTGTCCCAATTCAGCACGCCCTGGAACCCGGTGAATTCCCTCACGAGCTCGGACAGCTCGCGGATCGTCGTGCCGACGCCGGTGCCGATGTTGACCAGGCCCTGGTAGTCCGAGTATGCACAGCGGATGATGGCGTCGGCCGCGTCCCGGACGTGGAGGAACTCCCGAATCGGAGCGCCGGTCCCCCAGAGGTTGACCTCCGGGAGCCCGTTCAGGGTTGCGTCTGCGAATTTTTTGATAAGCGCCGCGACCACGTGGGATCGGTACTCGGTGAAGACGTCCCCGGGACCGTAGAGGTTGGTGATGACAGGATGCGCCCAGGTCGTCCCGTGGAGGGATTCCATGGCCCGCTGCCCGGCCAAGTTGACCTTCTTCGTGAAGCCGTAGGGCTCGACCGAGGCGTGGAGCGGACCGGACCAGAAGTCGTCCTCGGACATATCTCCGGCGATGTCCCCGGGATAGGCACAGGCCGACCCGACCACCACGGATTTTTTCAGATGCGGATAGTCCTGCAAGGCCTCGAAGAGCCCCGCAGTCATGGAGACGTTGTACCAGAGCATCTTCAGCGGTTCCCGGGTGACGATCCCGAGGCCGCCATAATAGGCCGCAGAGTGGATCAGGATCTGGGGCCGGTACCTCTCGAGGGCTTCACGCACGGACGACGGCTCACGGAGATTCATCTCCGCGCTGCGCGGCGCGTGGACATGTACCCCCAGGGCGTCGAGGCGCGCCTTGATCACTGACCCGACGAATCCGCTCCCACCGGTCAGAAGGACATTGGTCGCCATTCGGATCCTCCGGAATCAGGCGTTGCGGAACGGCATCCGCAGCCGCACGAACGAGCAAATGCCCAGCAGTTCCTTGATGCCCTCCGCGAGGGTGACGGTCGAGCGGAAACCGAACTCTTGAATCCGTTCGAATGACACGTGGTAGTTGCGCGCGTCCAGGTCGGTCCCCACGTCGGTTTCATAGAGCTCGAAGTCGAGCTGCTCCTGGATGGCCACGGCCACGTCGCGTTTCGTGTGGTTCAGCTTCTCATCCCCGACGTTGAAGACCCGCCCCTTCATGGCATCGAAGTTCTCGAGGACCGTGAGGTAGCAGGTCGCTGCGTCGTGGACATGGAGGAAGGTGCGCTTGAAGTGCCCCTCGTAGAGGACGATGATCCGGTCGTTCACCGCCTTGTAGGTGAAGTCGTTGACGATGAGGTCGAACCGCAGCCGTGGCGAGGCGCCGAAGACCGTTGCGAAACGCAGGATCACCGAGCTGTCCGCATGGGACGACTCGAGGATCGCACGCTCCGAGTCCGCCTTGGTTCGGGCGTACACCGTGAGCGGGTTGATGGGCGTGTTCTCGTCGCAGAAGGTCTCGGCCCGGCCGTAACAGCTCCCGGTGGACGCGTAGATCAGGTGCTGCTCCGGACGCATCAGCTCGAGGAGCAGGAGGGTCGACTCGTAGTTGATGGAGACCGCGGCGTTCTCGTCCGCCGCGCACGCGGGGAAGCCCACGATCGCGGCGAGGTGGATGACATCATCGACGCCCTCCAGGGCAGCCTGCAGATCCTCTCGCTTTCGCACATCACCGTTGATGATACGGACGTTCGGGTGGGTGGCGAAGTGGAGCACCGGCCCGTATCCGAACATGAAGTTGTCCAGGATCACGACCTCGTGCCCCCGTTCGAGGAACATCGGGATCACCACCGTGCCCACGTAGCCGGCGCCTCCGGTCACCAGGATCTTCCGAGCATCACCCATGCGCTGTCTCCTCTCCATCGAACCGACCCGGTCCACTGCGGGCCGGAATCTAAGCTATCACAGGATCGGACCACGGCGCCAGCGACCTCCTCTCTTGCTGAGACCCTGGCGATGGAGTACCATTCTGGACGCACCAGAGACCTCTGAGCCGAGGGAGTCGGCACCCGATGCAGATGGAGTCAAGGACGAGTCTACGCAAGGTGGTCCTCGCCCTCGATGCGTCCGCGCTCGTGGCGTCCATGCTCCTCGCGTACCTGCTCCATGATATGCTCCAGGCCTGGATCCCGATGCTCAAGGATCCGGCGTCGTTCCAAGGCTACCTTCGTCTCATGGTCTTCGTCGTCCCGACCTGGCTCATCGTCCTCTCCGTCAGGGGCCTCGACAGGGTCTACGAGGAGCGCTGGACCCGGCGATGGCTCGTCTGGCAACTCGTCCAGGTCGAGGCCATCGGTCTGCTTGCCCTGGCCGCGATCCTCTTCCTGATCCAGATCGTGATCAACCGGAGCATCATCGGTCTCTACGCGGTCACGAGCTTCACGATGCTGTACTTGCTGCGGGTCGCCATCCAGCTGCGCCAGGAGCGCCGGGGGCAGGGGCAGGGGCAGACCCGCCTGGTGATGGCGGGGGCCTGGGGACCCTCCATGGAGGATTTTCTCCGACGCGCCGGTGAGACTGGTTATCCGCCCGCTGTTGTGGGGCGTGTTGGGCAGCCTGTAGAGACAGAGCCGGAGAATGTCCCCCACCTCGGGGCCCTGGACGACCTCGATGGGCTCCTCCATCGGGAGGCGGTGGACGTGGTCCTCTTCTTCGCACCCTATCAGCAACCCGATGACGTCCCCGACGCGCTGGAGAGCTGCGAGCGCCTGGGCACCACCACGGGCTTCTTCGTGGAGGCCCTCCATAGGCCCCGGAGCGTCCCGCGGATCTCTGCGCTCTTCGACGCGTCCTTCGTCCTCTACGAGGTGTCCCCGAAGTCCCCGACTGCGCTGGCGATGAAGCACCTCTTCGATCTCGTCGGCGCCGCGCTGGTCACCCTGGTGACCGCGCCGCTCCTGCTGCTGGTGGCGACATTGATCCAGATCACAATGGGCCGCGGGGTCCTCTTCACCCAGGAGCGGGCCGGGCTGAGCGGCCGGGTCTTCCGCATGTACAAGTTCCGCACCATGGTCACGGACGCTGCGGCCCGCAGGGACCAACTCCTCGAGAAAAACGAGATGAGCGGACCGGTCTTCAAGGTCACCGATGACGAACGGGTCACGCCCCTGGGCGCCTTCCTGCGCAAGTGGAGCATCGATGAGTTGCCCCAACTCTTCAATGTGCTCCAGGGCTCCATGAGCCTGGTGGGGCCGCGTCCCCTGCCCACCTACGAGCAATCCGACATCCGCGGGGACCAGCGGCGGCGCCTCTCCATGCGTCCCGGGATCACGGGCCTCTGGCAGGTGAGCGGCCGCAACGACGTGGACTTCGACGAGTGGATGGAGCTCGACCTCAGGTACATCGACGACTGGAGCCTCCTCCTCGATCTACGTATCTTGTTCCGGACCGTGGGTGCGGTCCTCTTACGCAGGGGAGCTAAATAGGGCATGGGCAATGGGGAATTCATGCAGCAGCGCAAGACAGCGCGGTTCCTCGGCGGCGTAGCGGCCCTGACCCTCGGGATCGTGGTGATCCGCGTCTTCCACGATGCGGGCCGCTACTACCAGGCGTGGGCGATGCCGTATGGCGCCTCCATGGTACACGTGCATCCCAAGGAAGTGGCGGTCCTCGTATTCTACGGGCTCTACGCAGCGCTGGCCGCTGTCCTGCTGACGAGCGGGCTCCTCCTGGCAGGGGCGAGTGGACCCATCGAAGCCCTGGCAGAGCGCATCCGGCGGCGCCCCGATCTCCTGGTGCTCGGAGCCGTGGTCATCATGCTCCTGGCCATGCTTGCGCTGTTCGTTGCGGTCTTTCAAGGGGCCCCGCTCACCGACGACGAGCCTACCTACCTCTTCATCGCGCGCACCCTCCTCGAGGGGCGCGTGATCAATCCGCCTCCAGGGGACGAGGGTTTCTTCAAGAACATGTTCCTGGTCTTCAGCGAGAACGGCTGGTACGGGAAGTACCCCATCGGGCATCCGCTGCTCCTGGCCATCGGCGAAGCCGTAGGCGCGGTCTGGGCGGTCACGCCTCTCCTCTCGGCGGGTACATTGGTGCTCACGTGGTTCATCGGCGCCCGAC